>NZ_JBHVYO010000007.1:0-267289 GCF_042880655.1 Streptomyces sp. NPDC058295 | reverse complement strand
GGCGCTGGCCGATGCCCAGCGCCTGCGCGCCGCGCGTGGCCTCGGCCAGCCATCGTTCGGAGTCGTCGCCGATCTCCACCAGGCCCAGGTGACAGAGCAGTTCCAGATACGCGTCGCCCCGTCGGCGCACCGCCCGCAGAGCGGCCAGCGCGCTGTCCACGTCACGGCGCACCACGCCTCGGCCGAGGAGCACCGCCTCGCGTGTCATGGGGGAGCCCACCTCCTCGTCCAGCGCCTCCAGTTCCTCCAGCACCCGCTCCATGGCCTGCGGCAGAGCTTCCAGCAGAGCGAACGACAGATACCGCACCAGCACCTTCTCGATGCCGGAGAGCAGGCCGCTGCGCCGAGCCCGCCGCACCTCGTCGAGCGCCCCCTCCATCGCCTCCTCCACCTGGCCCGACCAGTACCGCACACCCAGCCTCGCCCAGGCGACGAGCGGGTGGGTCACGGTGCCGGGGACCAGCTCCAGCCACGCCCGTGCGTGCCCCAACTGCCCGCGCGCACAGTGGATATCGGCAGCGAGCGCCCGGGCGGCCTGCGCGGGGCCGGCGTCGACGCCGCGGGTCCGGCTGCGCGCCTCGATCCGACGGGCGGACGCCAGCGCCCGGTCCCAGTCCCCTTGCAGATAGGCGCGCACCATGGAGCCGTACAGTGCGGCGGTGCTGTTCCCCGCCCCCGGGTAGCGGTCCCCGAGCACGGCGGCCAGGGCGCCGGCCAGGTCCGCGTGTGCGGTCGCGTTCCGGAGCCGGTCCAGGGTCCGTACGCCGTCCGCACCGGGCGGCAGCAGGCCCGACAACCCGTCGCGACTGCCCGCGGCCCCGGCCAGCAGCCGGAGTTCCGCCGCCGAGGGCAGTGGCCCCGACTCGCGCCGGGGGCCGGCGGTGGCAGGCCCGCGGAGGACCTCCGCACCCGGGCGGGGCGTCACCGGGCCGAGCCCGTACGGACCGACGAGCGCCCCGAAGCCGGCCACGGCGGGCGGGTACTCCACCGCTGCACGGCCGTGGGGACCGGCGACGAGGTCGCCCGGCGGTAACCGGTGCTCGTGCAGCGCCGCCAGCGCCCACACCCGGGCGACGTGCTCCAGCCCCTCCCGGTCCCGTTCGGCAGAAGGCGTGGCCAGGCAGGCGAACAGCGGTTCGCCCAGGGCCAGCGCACCGGGGTGATCGGCGTGGCGCAGGCTCAGCTCGGCGGACTCGCGCAGCACGCCGGGGGTCCTGCGGTCGTGCGGCGGCAGGCGGCGGAGCGCCCAGGAGTAGGCGCGGACCGATCGCGACCAGTCGGACCTGGCGTCCGTACGGGCCGCCGCCAGCAGCACGTCCACCGCGAGGGCGTCGTCCAGCTCGGCCCCGGTGGCGGCCACGTGATCGGCCAGCCGGGGACAGCCGCCCCCCGCCGTCTCCGCGCCCAGCCGATCGGTCAGCGATCGGGTGATCAGGGCGTGCAGCGACGACACGGCATGACGAGTGGGCAGCGCGCGCAGCGCCGCCGCGAGGGCCGGAACGGCGAACGCGATGCGGCGGTCCTCGTCCACGGTGAGAATCCCGTCCGCGACCAGTGGGGTCAGCGTGCGGTCGACGAGACCGGCCCGGCGCGGCCCGCCCGGCTTCAGCCGGTGCAGATCGTCGAGCCGTATCTCGGCGTGCTCGAGGTTGCGGGCCACCGCGGCCGCCGCGTCCAGGGCCGCGGCGTCCGGGGGGCCGGCCGACCAGCAGAGCCGGCTCAGTCGCGCCACGTCCGTGGTGAGTCGCAGCGCCTGTTCCGGCTCGGTCAGGCACACATGACCGTCGAGCTCCAGGAAGTCGCCGCGCTCCGCCATCGAGTCGAGCACCGACAGCACGGCCCCGGGGGTGCCCGCCATCGGACCCAACGCCCGCACCACCGCCGTCACCAGGGCCGGTTCGACCGGGCGGCCGAGGTGCCGCACCACGAGGGACTCCACGTCGGCGGGCCGCAGCGGCGGCAGTTCGAGCAGCCGGTCGGCCGCCGCGGTGAGCTGGTGGGCACCGTCGTCTCCCGGGTGTGCGGGCCGGCCGGCCAGCACCATCGGCACGCCGGCCGGACGGAAGACGCGCAGCAGCAGGCCGAGGGCGGACGCCGTGGGTGACGGCATCCGCTCGACGTCGTCGATCACCAGCGCGAAGGGAAGGTGACGGGCCGCGTCCGCGATCACCTCGCCGAGCGTGGACAGCAGGGTCAACTCGCCGCCGCGGGCGCTGTTGCGCAGCCGGGTCCGGCGGACGGCGCCGGTGCGGGCCGGGCTCCAGCGGTCGTGGACCTTGGTCAGCACTTGGTGGACGCCATCGGCGAGAGCAGCTGCGCCGGGCGCGTTATCCCCGTCGTGACAGCGCAGGCGCAGGACCCTGGCGCCTTGCCCGACCACCGTTCGGCGGGCCTGTTCCAGCACGGCGGTCTTGCCCGTTCCGGCTCCGCCGACGAGCAGCAGGGTGCGCGCCGAGGCACCGGTGGACAGGAGCGTGTCGGTGACTTCCCGGATCTCGCTGTCCCTGCCGACGACGGGCCCGCACTTCGGCACGCCCACTCCTCCTGGTCCGGTACTGCGCGTATGAACGGCCGACCGGAGCAGGAACGTTCGCGGCACGGTGCTTTCGGAGCCCGCTGCCCGACAGGAGATGATCATACGGAATGGCCATAATGGTGCGCGGTGTTGACGGCCGGCCGCGGGGCCGCCGGCGACACGGCACGCGGTCGGGTCCGGTGTCACCCGCCTCGCCCACGTCGTCGAAAAGAACGTCGAAAAGAACGTCGAAGAGAACGTCGAAGAGAACGCGGTGGACCATGACTGCTCCGTCCGAAAGCCCCTGGCTGGTCCACGGGGGAACGGCCGCGAGCCTCGACCGCACGACCGGCTGCCCGGTCGGCCGCGAGCGGGAGTCGGACGAGGTCCGGGACCGCCTCGGGGATCCGGCCGGACCGCGCCTGGTGCTCGTCCGGGGCGAACGAGGGGCCGGGCGCAGCGCGTTCCTGCACGCACTCGGCGAACGGCTGCGCGCCGAAGGGACGCCCGTGCTCGCGGTGGGCTGCGTGCCGGGCGACGACGCACGGCCGCTGCTGCTCGCGCTGCGGCTGGTCATGGCACTGGAGGAGCACCTCTCCGGCCCGGCACACCAGCGCGCGGCCAAGCCGGTCACCGAGGCGCTGCACGCGGCCGAGCGGCGCGACGGGACCGCGATGGCCGCACTGCTGCGCGCCGCCCTGGCGCGGTCCGCGCCCGTGGTCGTCGAGTTGGACGACCTCCACCTTGCCGACGCGGATTCGCTGGCCGTGCTCCGCGGGACCGACTTCGCGCGCGTGCCGTCCCCGGTCCGGCTGCTGGCCTCCGCGGTGGGTCGCGGTGAGCGGAGCGCCCGATGCCGCAACGGTCACGGGGCGGCACCCGATGCCGCCGGCGCCGCGGCCGGCAAGGGCCGGACGCCACCGCACCACGGTCTCGGCGCCCTGGAACAGCAGGGAGACATGCCGAGGGCGCACACGATCGTGCTCTCCCGTCTCGGGCCGGACGAGACGACCGCGGTGGTGGCACGGCGGTTACGGGCGACACCCGACAGCGGTCTGTCCCGGCGGGTACGGGAGTTGACACACGGGGTTCCCGGCGCGATCGACGCCCTGCTCACCGGGTGGACCCGGGAAGGGGCGATCCGGGTGGCCGACGGTCACGCCTTCATCGGGGTGCGGACACCGACGCCGGTGCTGCCGGACGGTGACCGGTTCGTCGGAGCCCTCGACGCGCTGAGTGAGCCGTGCCGGGTGGTGGCCGGGGCGCTGAGCATCCTGTGGCCGCTCGGCGGACAGGCCGCGGAGCTGATCACCGCGGCGACCGGACTGTCCGCCGAGACGGTCGGCGACGCCATCCGTGAACTGACCGACGCGGAGATCGTCGACGTCGGGCCCGGGTCCGGCGCCGCCGC
Source organism: Streptomyces sp. NPDC058295 (assembly GCF_042880655.1). Taxonomy (NCBI): domain Bacteria; kingdom Bacillati; phylum Actinomycetota; class Actinomycetes; order Kitasatosporales; family Streptomycetaceae; genus Streptomyces; species Streptomyces sp. NPDC058295. The sequence continues at coordinate 263,363 of NZ_JBHVYO010000007.1, read as the reverse complement.
GGCAGGCGGCTGGACGTTCACCGTCGCGCTGACGGCACACGCCGTCCGCGAGCGGCTGGGGCCGCTGGAACGCAGTCGGCTGTCCGCCACGGCGGTGGAGGCGGTGTGGGCGGCCCGGGACGCGGCGGGCATCGCCTCCGAGACGGGGCCACCGGTGGTGACGCTGTCCGACGAGGCGGACGCGGTGGCCTACCTGGCGGACCGGGTCGCGGAAGCCGGGCACCTGGTCGACCGCGACCGTGCGGTGCTGGAGTTGACGGCCGCCGCGAAGCGGCTGCACCCCGACTCCGAGGGCAGGGGAGTGCTCCGGTGGTGCCGGGCGGTCGGCAACCTCGTCGAGCGGCCCCAGGACCGCGTCCCGGCCCTGCAGCGGTACGCCAAGGCCGCCTACCAGGCGGGGGACTACCGGACCGCACGGACCATCGCCGAGTCGATCCTGCGCAACCTGGCGGACGTGCTGGGCCCTCATGCGCTGCAGGACACCGCGAACCTCTTCACGGCGGCGACCGCCAACGACTCGGACTGGCGGGCGCTGTCCCGGCTGGCCACGGCGGAGTGGTGGGACGAACTGCGGCTGCCGGGCCTGGTCCCGGTGACCGGCCGGGCGCTGGCCCTGTGCGGGCTGGCGAGGTGGCGGGAGGCGCTGGACCTATTGGCCCGGACGGAAGAGGTGTGGGCCACCGACGTCCGTGGCCGGGTGAAGCCCGACTACTTCCGGGCCGTGGCGGAGATGGTGCTGGGCCGGCCGGAGCGGTTCAGACGCGCGCTGGCCCTCTCCGAGGCCCCGAACCTCGGTGTCGAGCACGTGTACGCGTTGGCCACCACCATGTTCGACGAACTGCTCAGCGGCCGGGACCTGCACGCGGCGGAAGACCTGTCGGCCGCACAGGGCCTGGCCCCCGGCAGGCTGCCCCCGCACAGCGTGTTCCTCCGGCGCCATCTCCAGGGCCGCTGGGACGAGGCGTTGGAACCGGCCCGCTGGATGCTGGCGAACAACCGGATCCACACGCCCGCGGCGGACGGCTGTCTGATCCCCGCCCGCACCGCGGAGATCCTCCTGGCCCGGGGCCGCACCACCAGCGCCCGTCGCCTCCTCGACAGCGTGCGCGACCGGGGCGAGGGCCGTCCGCAGTACTCGCTGGACGCTGTCGAGGCCGAGGTACAGCGGGTACTCGGTGATCCGGACGGCGCCGAGAAGACGCTGCGGCGCGGCCTGGACGCGGCGGACGCCCACGGACATGTCGCCGGCGTCGACGAGCTGTGGGCCGCCCTCGCCGAGGTGTACGCGGAAAGGGGACACACCGGCGCGGCGCTGACCTCTCTGGAACGCCTGGAGCGGATCTCCGACCGGACGGGCAGCGGACGGACGCGACTGAGATTCCTGCTCGCGTCGGCCCGCGTGCTGCGGCAGGACTCTCCCGGCACCGCCCGGGACGGCCTGCGGGAGGCGGTGGACCTGGCACGCTCGCGCAGCCAGCCGTTCGAGACGGCCGTCACCCTCGTCGCCGCGGCCGATGCCGGCGCGGGGCCGCCCACGCTGCTGCACGAGGCGTACGAACTGTTCGGGCGGACCGGCTCCGCCCTGGCGCGCTTCCGCACCAGGGCCGCCATGCGGGAGGCCGGAATCACCGTCCCGGGGCGCGCCCGGGCCACCGCCGAGAACGAGCGGCTGCTCGCGACCCTGATCGCCGAAGGGCTCACCAACCGCCAGATCGCCACGGTGCTGCGGCTCAGCGAGGACGCGGTGGCCAACCGGCTGTCCCGGCTGTTCGCGCGCACCGGACTGAGGTCCCGCACCGAGGTGGTCACGGCCGTGCTCACCGGCCCGGCCGACCGCCGGCTCGCGCTCGAGCCGTGGTCGAGTTCGTCTGCGGCGCACCTTGTGTAATCTGAAAATTAACCTTTCGCGTGTATTTGACTTCGTCAGGCTTGCGCGCCCGATCCGGCGCCGCGTGGGCGAAAGGTAGTGCGGTTGTATGTACCGTGCTAGGCTTCAGGCTAGTTGCAGTTGTGGTTCCCGAAACTTCAAGTGCCTCGGCGGCTGTCTGCCGCCGGGCATTTTTGTATATCCGGTGCTTATCCGGACGGGGTTCATTGTGGCAACGCATGGGTTCACACGGTGTGAACCTCTGGGCACTGCCCCGAAGGAGATGTGACATGGCTACTGGCACCGTCAAGTGGTTCAACTCGGAAAAGGGATTCGGTTTCATCGAGCAGGACGGCGGCGGCCCCGACGTTTTCGCTCACTACTCGAACATCGCCACCCAGGGCTTCCGTGAGCTTCAGGAAGGCCAGAAGGTGAACTTCGACGTCACGCAGGGCCAGAAGGGCCCGCAGGCGGAGAACATCACGCCCGCCTGACGCGAAAGCGTATGAGGCAGCTGGGGCCCGCACCGTGTGGTGCGGGCCCCAGCTTGCTGCTTTCAAGGATTCCGAAGATTCTCATGGAATTCTTTCAGTCTCATTTTCGGCTCGTGCTTGCGATGCATCCGGCTCATTGTTGGTCCTGCCGGGAATTCCTCGATGCGTGCCCCTCGAGGAAGGTTCTCCGTTGAACCGTTCAGCTCGCACGAATGACCGTTCCGAGTTCGCGCTCCCGGTCACCTTCACCCCCGCACTCCCCGCCGCCGCGACCTTCGGTGAACTGGACATGCCCGCCGAGTTGCTGGAGCTGCTCGCCGGGCACGGCCTGACCGAGCCGTTCCCGATCCAGGCCGCCACGCTGCCGAACTCGCTCGCGGGCCGCGACGTCCTGGGCCGTGGCCGCACCGGCTCGGGCAAGACGCTCGCCTTCGGCCTGGCGCTCCTGGTGCGCACGGCCGGCCGGCGTGCCGAGCCGAAGAAGCCGCTGGCCCTGGTCCTCGTCCCCACCCGCGAGCTGGCCCAGCAGGTGAGCGACGCGCTCACCCCGTACGCCCGGCTGCTGAAGCTGCGGCTGGCCACCGTGGTCGGTGGCATGTCGATCGGCAGGCAGGCCGGCGCGCTGCGGGCCGGGGCCGAGGTGGTCGTCGCGACGCCGGGCCGCCTCATGGATCTCGTCGAGCGCAAGGACTGCCGCCTGGACCGGGTGGACATCACCGTCCTCGACGAGGCCGACCAGATGGCGGACATGGGCTTCATGCCGCAGGTCACCGAGCTCCTCGACCTGGTACGTCCCGACGGCCAGCGCATGCTGTTCTCGGCCACGCTCGACAGCAACATCGACCTCCTGGTCCGTCGCTACCTCCATGACCCGGTGGTCCACTCGGTCGACCCGTCGGCGGGCGCGGTCACCACGATGGAGCACCACGTCCTCCAGGTGCACGGCGCCGACAAGTACGCCACCGCCACCGAGATCGCCGCCCGCGACGGGCGCGTGCTCATGTTCCTCGACACCAAGCACGCCGTCGACCAGTTCACCCGGCACCTGCTGGGCAGTGGCGTCAGGGCCGCCGCACTGCACGGCGGCAAGTCGCAGCCCCAGCGCAACCACACCCTGGCCCAGTTCAAGGACGGCCGCGTCACGGTGCTGGTGGCGACCAACGTCGCGGCCCGCGGCATCCACATCGACAACCTCGACCTCGTCGTCAACGTCGACCCGCCCGCCGACGACAAGGACTACCTGCACCGCGGCGGCCGTACGGCTCGCGCCGGCGAGTCCGGCAGTGTCGTCACGCTGGTCACCCACAGCCAGCGCCGGGACATGGCCCGTCTGCTGTCCGACGCGGGCATCAGGGCGCAGATCACACCGATCCGTTCCGGCGAGGCCGAGCTGAGCCGCATCACCGGCGCCCAGGCTCCCTCCGGCGTCCCCATCGGCGGCAACGGGCCGGCCGCCGCGGAGCGTCCGACGCGCGGCGGCGCTCCCTTCCGCGGTATGGGCACCCGCCCGGGGCGGCCCGGCCGCGGTGGCGAGTCCCGCAAGGCCGCCGACGCCCGCCAGGCCGCCGAGGCCCGCGCGGCCGCCCGGGTGCGCCGGGGCGCCTGACCCCCGCCGGGCCGGGCCGTCGACCCCTCGGGCCCGCCGTGCGCCGCTGCCACCCGGCGGAGCGAGACGGTGCCGGGGGAGGGGTTCTGCCCGTGTGGCGTGCCGGTGGCGCGGCGCTAGTGTCGTCGGCATGAGCGAAGACTCCCAGCGCCTCGTCACCATCGAGCGGACCGGCGCCGGCCGGTTCACCGCGACGAACGTCCGCGGTGGCACGATCGGCTTCGGTACCCGCTCCGACTCCGACGGCGGCACCGCCTTCACCCCGGTCGAACTCCTGCTCGCGGCGATCGGCGGCTGCACCGCCGCCGACGTCGACGTGGCCACCGGCCGGCACGTCGAGCCTGCCGGGTTCACCGTCACCGTGACCGGCGAGAAGGTCGGCGACGAGTTCGGCAACCGGATGACCGACCTCGCGGTCACCTTCTCCGTCAGCTTCCCCGAGGGCGCCGCCGGCGACCGGGCCCGCGCGATCCTGCCCCGGGCGGTCGCGATCTCCCACGACCGGCAGTGCACCGTCAGCCGCACCATCGAGATCGGCACTCCGGTCACCGTGACCGTCACGGACGCCTGACCGCGCCGCGACACCGCCGACTCGTTCTCTGCGGGCCGGTGACAAGCGTGCCGTCGCGTGCTGCGTTCTTGTGAGCACTTCCCGAGCACCCGCGCTCCACGGCCCTACCGTCCGGCTATGAAGACGAGTCGTAGCAGAGGAAGGACGTGGCGCGGCGCGGTACTTGCGGTGCTGCTGACCACGGGGGCACTCACCGCGGCCGCCCCGGACGCCCCGGCCGCCCGGTCGGACGGCGCACGGACCGAGACGCCCGTGCCGTCGACGCACCCGGCCGACGGCGTGACCGAGTCGGTGGTCCGGGTGAAGGTGCCGTTGCCGAGGTCCTTCGGGGACCGGCCGGCGGCCTGCGACCAGCTGTCGTACCTGCGCTACCGCTCCGCCGAAGGACCGGCGGCGTCGGCCGACGCCGACCGGATCCTGGTGGCCCAGCCGGGCATCCTGGAGGGTGCCGGAGCCTTCGACAGCGTCGCCCGGGGCACCGTCGCGAAGGCCGCCGCGCAGGGGCGGCACATCGAGTTCTGGGCCCTGGACCGGCGCTCCAACTGCCTGGAGGACCGCACCGGCATCGCCTCCGGCGACCAGCACACCGCCGTCGACTACTACTACCGGGCCGAGCCGGTCGACGGCCGGGTCTTCGGCGGCTTCGTCGGCGACGACCGGCTCGGATGGATGGCGAAGCTCGGCATCGAACAGACCGTGCGGGACGAGTACGACCTGCTGGTCCACGAACTGCCCGACCAGGGCCTGCGCCGGAGCAAGGTGCTGTGCGGCGGGCACTCGCTGGGCGGGGTCGTCACCGGGTACTTCGCGGCGGCCGACTTCGACGGCGACCCCACCACCCCGGCGGACGCGGGACAGAACCAGTGCGCCGGCTACTTCGCGCTCGACACGACGATCTCCACCTCGCTGGCCGACCTGAGCGGCAGCCTGCCCGACGACACCAACCTGCCGGACGTCGGGCTCGGCTACGCGGCGGTGCAGGCGGGGCTCGACACCGGGCTGGTGCCGCGCTCGCTGTCCGCGCCGGTGCTGCTCAACCCGGAGACCATGACCCTGCTCGCCATCGCCGGTCTGGGCGCCGTGCGCGACCCGGACGCCGAGGCGGACCTGCCGGCCTATCTGCCCCCCGGCATCAACATCGAGGCCACCAACCGCTTCCTGTTTTCGAAGGACGCCGCCGCCTTCCTCACCGGCTCCCCCGGGGTGAAGGACTTCCGGCTCACCAACGCCACGGTGCTCGGCGCGCTGATGGACGACAACTCCGTACCGCTGGCGTTCCTCCAGAGCAGCGTGGGCTTCTTCGACGGCGGCCCTGTCACGGACAAGAGCTTCCCCGTGGCCAACGGCGGCACGCAGCCGACGCCGTTGTTCGGCGTCGGGTACAAGGCCATCCCCGCGCAGCCCCACGGGCCGCTGTACACCTGGCGCGACTACGACCGGGTCGGCGACGCGGACGATCCCGGGTACCGGTCGGCCGACGGTACGCCCTTCACCGACGCGGGCAAGGAGGTCACCGACCTCCAGGAGCTGGCCCGCAGCCTGGCGGAACAGCCGCTCGACTTCACCGAGCAGTACTTCCCGACCAAACTGGTGACCGACATCCAGCTCGCCACATCACCACAGGTCAGGAAGCTCGTCGTCCACCCCACCGGGCTGACGGCCCGTCCGACGCTCACGGTGCTCGCGGGCGACGGACTGCTCGCGGGCCGCATCCCGGCCGACCTGCACCCGGTCGTCGCCCCGGGCTACCAGCACCTCGACGTGCTGACCGCGGCGCCAGTGCAGAACGACGGGCTGCCCGAACCCGTGTCCGGCGCTCTCTCGGTGTTCGCCCGCACTCCCCGATAGCCGTCGCGGCACACGTCCGAAGGGCCCGGGAGGATCTCCTCCCGGGCCCTGCCGTGAGCCGGCGTGCCGGTACGGTCAGACCTTGCCGGCGGCGAAGGTGGCCGCCGAGGTGGCGTCGGTGGTGTAGCCGAGATGCGCCAGTACGTCGTCGCCGCCGTTCTCGCAGACCGGGTCACCGGTGGCGCAGAAGTCGATGGTGCGGCTCTGGTAGGTGCCGGTGACGCTCTTGCCGAGGGCCCGGATCGGGTTGCCGAACAGCAGGACCGCGGCGACCCTCGGCTCGACCGCCGCCGGGAGGGTCGCGACGATGGGGCTGCCGACCACCGCGCCCGCACTGCTGATGCCGATGGAATTGTCGACGACATTCGCGCCCTGCGAATATCCGACGAGAATATAACGCTGGTTCGGGCAGGCCGTCGCCTGCGCCTTGACGTGGTTCACCAGATCCGCGTTTCCCTGCGCTGCCGAGGTCAGGGAAAGGTCCGCGGGATAGTTCACCGCATAGCTCGACAGGCTTTTCCCCGTCAGTTTCCTCTGGAGCGCGGAGAGCACCGGATCGCCGACGATCAGGCCGAGCGTGCCCGGCTCGAAGGTGCCGCGAGCGGCCACGACGTCGATGTCCGCGCAGGCGGCGGCGGATGCGGTGGGCGCCGAGAGAGTGACGATTCCAGCCCCGCCGACGAGCGAGAGCGCGGCGAGGCACAAGCGGATACGCATGGGAATCCTTTGCGGGTGGGGCGCGAGCAGCGCCTGATGAAAAGGACAGTCCCGAAGGTATTCGCGTTTCCTTGCCGGGTGTTATGGACGGGAATTCAGAAAGTCCGCTTGTTTTTGTTCCGGGGTGAGTGGGCCGGGCCGGTGCGGTGCCGGTGTCCGTCAGGATGTGCCCGTCAGGAGTGGCTCGCGGAGCGCAGGGCGAGGATCAGCTCCAGGCGGGCGCCGGGATCGTGCAGGGCGTCGCCGAAGAGCTTCTCCAGCTGACGCAGGCGGTAGCGGACCGTCTGCGGGTGGATGTGGAGCCGGGCGGCGACATCGGGCACGTTGCTGCCGCTGAGCAGCCAGGCCAGCAGGGTCTCGGCCAGCCGGGCACGCTGGCCCTCGGAAGCGGCGTCGAGGGGCGCGAGGGCCCGCGTCCGCAGGTGGGCGAGGAGCGGCTCGTCACTGTGCAGCAGCAGGGTCGACAGATGGTCCGCGCACCGCACCACGCCCTGCCGGGGCAGGATCCCGCGGCCCATCAGCCCCAGGGCCCGGGTGGCCCAGCGCAACGACTGCGCGGCCTCGGTGACGGGGACCGTCGGGCCGATCGCCGCCGGACGGCCCTGGAGGCCCAGCAGGAACGACCGGCCGCCGAACCGCCCGGAGCCCTCCGGGTCCGGTACCAGCACGCGGGGCGGCCGTGACCCCATGTCCGTCAGCGCCCCGGGCATCACCGGTGGCCCGTCCGCCGCGTGCGGGTCCGCGCTGGCCGCCAGCGTGACGACGGCGACCTGCGCGGGCACCCGCCAGCGTGCGCCGTGCGCCAGGTCCTGCACCGCCTCCGGGGACACCGGCCCGTCGCCCAGCAGCAGGTCGAGCAGACGCCGGCGGCGCCGCTCCAGCTCGTCCGTGCTGTGCGACCGTGCCTCCGCGTAGCCCGCGGCGGCCGCCTCCGCGACCTCGTGCACCGTCCGGAAGGCCAGTTCGCCGAGGGTGGCCACGGCGGTGGAGTCCAGCCCGAGTTCCTCCGCCGTACGGCCCATCAGCCGCCAGGCGTGCAGCCCGCCCACCCGCAACGCGGACTGCAACGCGTCCAGACTGCGGCCCTCCAGGGCCTCGCCGCGCCCGAGTTCGTAGTACGTCGCGGCGATGGCGGCTCCCTGGCCGCGCGGGTCGGCGATGTGGTCGACGAACAACGTGAGCGCCTGCACCACTCCGGCCCGGAGATTGCGGCCGTAGATCCCGTCGGCCGGCCGCGCGTACTCGGGGACCTGCCGGCGGACCTCCTCCTCCACCTCGTCGGCGACGCCGTCCAGCCGGTCGCGCAGCAACTCGGCCAGGTCGGGCGGAACCGAAACGGTCCCGGGGTCGGTGGGCACGCCGCGCGGGGTGGGGACAGCCACGACGGACACTCCTTTCACCCGGAGGCGGCTCGCCCACGCGCCGTTGCCCGTGGGACGAGGGGGACGTCCTGTGTTGGACGGACGTCCCCTGCGCTCCGTTCCGTGCCCCGGCTGCACCGACATCACTCCGGCACCCCCAGCGCACCGGCGAGCATCGGCCACGAGGCGGTGAACTCCCGCTTCCAGTACGTCCAGCTGTGTCCTCCTCCCGCGTAGTAGTGGGTGGTGGCCGCGATGCCGAGGAGCCCGAGGAGATCGGTGAAGGCGTGTGCGGAGAGCCACAGGGTGCTCTCCAGCGCCTCGGGCAGCCAGTCGCCGATGCCGCCGACCACCCCGCTGCCGCTGGAGACGTACAGGGGAGTGCCGCGCAGCCCGGCTGCCCGGGCGCGCGGATTGAAGTCGCGCCAGGTCAGGGCGTTGAGCAGCGGACTGCCCCAGAGCGAGTGCGGGGCCAGGTTCTCGCGGGCCACGATGGCGTCCAGGAGGGCGGGCACGCCGGGGGCGGTGGTGTCGAGGATGCCGCTGTAGGAGGCCGCGGCGGTGAACGTGCCCGGGTGGCGGGCCGCGTGCGCCATCGCGCCGTAGCCTCCGGTGGAGACCCCGGCGACGGCCCGCACGCCGGACGCCCGGTAGTCGCGGGCCAGCAGCGCCGGGACCTCCTGGAGCTGGAAGGTCTCGTAGTCGGGTCCGCCGCGCCACGCGGTGGGGATGCCCGTGGGGCCCGCGTCCGGCATGGCCACGATCAGGTCGCGGCCCTCGGCGAAGGCCTCGATGTCCGTCTCCCGGGTCCAGGACGTGTAGTCGTCGTGGGCGCCGTGCAGGAGATACAGGACGGGGTAGGTCCGGGTGGGCCGGGCGTCGAAGTCCGACGGCAGGATCAGCCGGACCGGCGCGCTGCGGCCCAGGGCGGCCGAGGACACGGACACGTCGAAGGTGCGCGGCCCCAGTCGGGTCGCGGCCCGGGCGCGTCCCGTGGCGGCGGTCGCGCCGAACAGGGCGGCCAGGCCGGTGGCCGCCGCGGCCCTGGTGACGGCGCGGCGGGACGGTCGGGCGGTGTGCTGCGGCATGGCGGCTCCTCAGTCCGGTTCAGCGGGTCCGCTCGGTGGGGCGAGCAGCCGCCGCAGATGGGCGGCGACCTCGTCGACGTGCGGAGGGTCGAGCAGCGAGAGGTGGTGCCCCGGGACCGGTACGACCGTCAGACGCGGGCACACCTCGTCCCAGCCGAGGGACTCGTCGTCCCGTTCGTACGCCGGGTCGCGCACGGTGTGCGGGGCCGGCTCGGTGGCCCGGTACAGGACCACGCGGCCGCCGTGGCGGCCCGGACGATGGGCCTCGCCGACCCGCAGGTCCAGGTAGGAGGCACGTTGGTGCTCCAGCGCCGCGGCCGGTACCTCGACGGCGCCGCGCAGGGTCCGCAGCACCAGATCGATGCGCTCGCGGTCGTCGTCCATGGCCGCGAGTTCGTCGTACGGCAGCCGCAGGACTACGCCGTAGGTGTCGGCGATGTGCCGGGCGAAGCCCGTGAAGTGCGTGCGGAGCCGGTCGGCCCCCGTGCGGTCGGATCGCAGGAGGGGCCGCACCGAGTCGATGAGCACGACCAGCGGCACCGCCCGTCCGGCGGCGGTGAGCTGCCGGGCCGTCTCCTGGGCGAGGAAGCCGCCGAAGGACCAACCGCCCAGCAGCAGCGGGCCGTCGGGATGGACCGCGGTGATCGCCTCGGCGTAGCGGCGCGCCTTCTCCGGCACGGTAAGGGCGTCCTCCAGCCGTTCCAGCCCGTGCACCGGACGGTCGTCCCCGAGCCGTTCGGCGAGTGCGCGGTAGACGTCGGCGCCGCCGCCGGCCGCGGGGAACAGGAACAGCGGCGGCCGGGAGCCTCCGCTGCGCAGCGCCCGCAGCGGAGCGGACACCTCCGTCTCGTCCCCGGCGGCTTCCGGCGTGGGAAGGGCCTGCCGGATGCGGTCGGCCACCTCGTCGACGGTGGCGGCGCCGAGCAGGTCGCGCAGCGGCAGGTCGACCCGGAACTCCCGTTCCACAGCGGTGCGGATACGGACCGCCATCAGCGAGTCCAGGCCGAGGTCGGCCAGCGCCGTGGCAGGTGTGACGCGGGCCGTCGGATGGCCGGTGACGGCGGCGATGTGGTGGCCGAGCCGGGCGGCGACCGAGACCGGGCCGTCGTCCTGCGCGCCCGGTGCGGCGGGCTCGGCCCATCGCCCCGCCGCCGCTGCCGGCGCCGCGACGGGGGCCCGCCCGTCCGTCCACCAGTACCGCGTGTGCCGCCAGCGCGGTGCGGGCACGTCGACGACCCGGCCGGGCGGACGGGGCAGGGGCAAGGGCAGACCGGCCGCGTACAGGGCGCCCAGCTCAGAGAGGAACCCGGCGCAGCCGTCCGCGTCGCGGCGCAGGGTGCCCACCGCGAGGGCGCCGGGCACCGTGTCGGTCACCGGCCGGGCCAGGACCGGATGCGGCGAGATCTCGACGAAGGCGGTGTGGCCGTCGGCGGCGGCCGCCGCGAGGGCCCGGTCCAGACGCACGGGACGGCGCAGGTTGGCGGCCCAGTGGGCGGCGTCGAACCGGCAGTCGCCGCGCGGGTCGTCGAGCACGGTGGAGTAGACCGGGATGCGCGCGGGCCTGCCCCGGACGTCGGCGAGGGCGTCGGTCAGTTCCGGCAGCAGCGGGTCCACCTGGGGCGAGTGTCCGGCGCCGACGACCCGCATGGCGCGGACGGCGCGGCCTTGCCCCTCGAGCCGGCGCACGAGCCGGGTGACCGCATCCTCGTCCCCGGTGACGACCTTCTGCCGGGGCGAGGAGTGGACGGCGACCCGGACGCCCGGGAACTCACGCTCCAGGTCGGCCAGTTCGCCGTCGTCCAGGTCGACGACGGCCATCGCGCCGCCGTGCAGCCCGCTCAGCAGCCGGGCCCGCACGGCGACGACCCGGGCGGCGTCCGAGACGTCCAGCGCGCCCGCGCAGACGGCGGCAGCCACATCGCCCATGGAGTGACCGATCACGGCCGCCGGTTCGGCGCCGTACGAACGCCACAACTCGGCGAGTGCCAACTGGACTCCGAACAGCACGGGTTGGGCGATCTCCAGGTCGTCGAGCGCCGCTCCGGAGGCCAGCCGGTCGTGGAGCGAGAAGCCGCATGCGACGGCGAGCCGCGCGTCGAGCTTCTCCACGGCGGCGGCGAAGGCGGGTTCCTCGGCCAGCAGCCGGCGCCCCATGCCGGCCCACTGGCTGCCGTACCCGGAGAACACCCACACCGGGCCGCGCCCGACCCGGTCGCGGTCGCCGGTCAGCACCCGCGCGTGCGGCCGGTCCTGCGCCAACGCGCCCAGGGCGTCGGCCAGTTCCTCCCGGTCATCGGCGACGACGGCGGCGCGAACCGGCCCGCGCCCGGTGCGTCCGGCGAGCGTACGGGCCACGTCGGCCGGACGGGCTGCGCGGCCCCCGGGCGTGCGGAGCCACCCGGCGAGCCGGGCCGCGGTGTCCCGGACCCGCTCGGTGTCGACGTCGGACAGCAGGTGCAGCCGGGCGGCCGGCTCCTCGGCCGGCGGCGGAGGCAGCCTGTCGGGCCGCCATTCCTCCAGTACGGCATGGGCGTTGGTACCGCCGAACCCGAAGGCCGACACCCCGGCGGTGGCCGTGCCGCCGTAGCGGGGCCACGGCTCGGGCTCGGTCACCACCCGCAGTCGCACATCCTCCAGGGCGCTGCCGTGCGCGCAGTGCAGCGACGGCGGAACGCGGTCGTGATGCAGTGCGAGGACCGTCTTCACCAGGCCCGCGATGCCCGCCGCGGACTCCAGGTGCCCCAGGTTGCCCTTGACGGAGCCGAGCAGCAGCGGCTGGTCGGGGCCGCGGCCCGGGCCCAGGACCGTGCCGAGCGCGCCCGCCTCGATCGGGTCGCCGAGCGGGGTACCGGTGCCGTGCGCCTCGACGTAGTCGATCCGCGCGGGGGACAGCCCGGCCCGCGCGTAGGCGGTGCTCAACAGGGCCCGCTGGGCGGCCGGGTTGGGGGCGAGGAGACCGTTCGAGCGGCCGTCGGAGTTCACCGCGGTGGCCCGGACGACCGCGAGGACGCGGTCACCGTCGCGCTCCGCGTCGGACAGCCGTTTCAGCAGCACGGCCGCGCACCCCTCGCCGCGTCCGATCCCGTCGGCCGCCGTGGAGAACGGCTTGCAGCGGCCGTCCGGCGCGAGGGCGCCCGCCCGCGCGAAGGCGACGCCGACGACGGGCGACAGCAGCAGGTTGACCCCGGCGGCGATCGCCAGGTCGCTCTCGCCGGTGCGCAGACTGACACAGGCGTGGTGCACGGCCACGAGCGAGGACGAACAGGCGGTGTCGACGGCCATGCTCGGCCCGCGGGTGTCCAGGACGTACGCCAGCCGGCCCGCGGTCACCCCGAGCGCCGCGCCCGCCGGGGCCCATGGATCGACGGCGTCCGCTCGGGCGCCGGTGAGCTGGCCGTACTCCGTGGCACAGACGCCGACGAAGACGCCGGTGGTCGTTCCGGCGAGGGCGGCGGCCGGGACGGCGGCGTGGTCGAGCGTCTCGTGGACGACCTCCAGGAGCATCCGCTGCTGCGGGTCCATCACCGTGGCCTCGCGCGGTGTGATGCGGAAGAAGTCGGCGTCGAACCCGGCGATGTCGTCGAGGTAGCCGCCGCTCGTGGGCGCGTCGGCGGGCGGGAAGGCGGTGAAGTCCCGCCACCGGTCCGCGGGGACCGGCCCGATCGCGTCGCTCTCGTCGCCCAGCAGCCGCCAGAAGTCGGCCGGGCCGCGCACCCCACCGGGCAGCCGGCACCCCACCCCGATGACCGCGACGGGCTCGTCGAGCGCGGCCGGGGGAGGGGCCGCGGGCGTCGCGGGGAGGTGCCCCTCGGCCGGGCCGCGCAGCTGCGCCACCAGCGCTTCCAGCGTGGGCGCCGACCAGAGCAGCGTCGCCGGCAGCTCGCGGCCCGTCAGCCGGGACAGTTCCCCGGCCAGGCCGACGGCGTCCCGCGAGGACATCCCGAGGTCGGCCAGCGGCAGGTCCATCGGCACCCGGGCGTCGCCGGTGCCGCTCCAGGCGGCGATCCGCTCCGCGATCAGGCGGCGCAGCGCGTCCTCGTCGACGGCGCTCACCGCGCGGTCCCCGCCGCGAAGGCGCCCTCCATATACCGGGCCCGGGCCAGGGACCGCGCGACCTTTCCGCTGGACGTCCGGGGTACGGCGCCGGGAGCGACCAGGACGACATCGGCGAGCCGCAGGCCGTGCCGGGCGGAGACGGCCGCGCGCACGGCCCGGGCCAGGGCCGGTACGTCGATTCCGGCGAGCCGGGTGGCCCGCGTGTGCTCGGCCACCACGACCACCCGCTCACCCGCGTCGCCCGGGACACCGAAGGCGGCGAGCCGGTCGCGCCGCACCGCCGGATGCGCGTCCTGGACGGTGGCCTCCACGTCCTGCGGGTAGTGGTTGCGGCCGTCGACGACGATGAGGTCCTTCAGCCGACCGGTGACGACCAGCTGTCCGTCCAGCACCGTCCCCAGGTCGCCGGTGCGCAGCCAGCCGCCCGGGGCGTCGGCCGGCCGGGCACCGAAGACACGCCGGCTCTGGGCCTCGTTGTTCCAGTAACCGCGCCCCACGTTGGGGCCCCGCACCCAGATCTCGCCGACCTCCCCCTCGCGGAGGGAGTCGCGGGAGATGGGATCGACGACGCGGACCTGCTGGCCCGCCGGGGTGCCGCAGCCCGCCAGCCGCACGGCGTCGGCGTCGTCGGGCCGCGCGGGCAGGGCCTTGCCGGCGGCGAGTGCGTCCCGGTCGAGGGCGAACCGGCGCAGCGGCTCACCGGGCCGGGCGGCGCTCACGAAGACGGTGGCCTCGGCCAGCCCGTACGACGGACAGTGGACGTCCGCGGCCAGCCCCTGGGCGGCGAACGCCGCGTGGAAGCGGTCGGCGGTGCCGGGCCGGACCGGTTCACTGCCGTTGATCAACGCGGCGACGCCGTCGAGACGCAGCTCCGCCTTCTGCGCGTCGGAGACGGCGGAGACGCAGTAGTCGTAGGCGAAGTTGGGCGCGGCGCTCAGCGCGCGCGGATGTGCGGCGAGGAGCCGCAGCCAGCGGGCCGGTTCGTGCAGGAACGCGGCCGGGTCCATGAGCACCGACAGACGCCCCTGGACGACGGGAGCGGCGACGCTCAGCACGAGTCCCATGTCGTGGTAGAGCGGCAGCCAGCCCACGCAGGTCACCGGGGCCGCGTCGGCGCCGTAGGCGGTCAGCGCCTGGCGGGCGTTGGCGACCACGTTGGCGTGGGTGATCTCCACGCCCGCCGGGGCCCGGGTGGATCCGGAGGTGTACTGGAGATAGGCGGTCGCCCCGGGGTCCGGCGCGGCCACCGGCCGGTCCCCGGTGGCGGTGCCGGGGATCCGGTCCACGGCGACGACCGGCACCTGCGCACCCGCGCAGAGCTCCGCCACCTCCGCCATGGCCCGGCCCGTGGTCACCACGACCGCGGGACGCGCGTCGGCCAGCACCCCGGTGAGCCGGTCCCCGTGCCCGGGCAGGCCGGGCGGATACAGCGGTACGGCGACCAGCCCGGCGGCCAGCGCCGCCAGGAAACCGGTGACGTACTCCGTTCCCTGCGGGCACAGCAGTGCCACCCGCGCCCCGGGCTCGGCCTGCTCGGCGAGCCGGGCCGCCAGCGCCCGCACCCGGCTGTCCAGACTCCGCCAGGTCAGCGTGCGGTGTACGCCCAGCGAGTGCGGGGCGGGGTGGTCGACGAAGGTGAACGCCCGGCGGTCGGGGGCGGTTTCGGCCCAGTGCCGCAGGTACTCGGGCAGAGTCCGGTACGCGGGCGCGAGCGGGGGGCTGCTGTCCATCGGGCGTGGCTCCTCACGGCGCGGTGTCGGCTGGCGGGTCGGGCGATCAGAGCGGGATGTTGCCGTGCCGGCGCTCCGGCATCGGGGCGCGCTTCCCGCGCAGCGCGCGCAGGGCACGGCACAGGTGCGCGCGGGTGTCGCGCGGGGCGATGACGGCGTCGACGTACCCGCGTTCGGCGGCGGGGTAGGGCGTCCCGTGGGTGGCCTCGTACGCGGCGACGAGACGGGCGCGCAGCGCCTCGGGGTCGTCGGCCGCGGCGAGTTCACGCCGGTGCAGCACGCCGACGGCGCCCTCCGCGCCCATGACGGCGATACGGGCGGTGGGCCAGGCGAGGTTGAGGTCGGCGCCCAGGTGTTTGGAGCCCATCACCGCGTAGCCGCCCCCGTACGCCTTGCGCACCACCACCGTGATCTTCGGGACCGTCGCCTCCGCGTAGGCGTACAGCAGCTTGGCGCCGCGCCGGATGATGCCGGCCTGTTCCTGGCTGACCCCGGAGAGGTAGCCGGGGACGTCGGCGAAGGTGAGCAGGGGGATGCCGAACGCGTCGCAGAACCGCACGAACCGCGCGGCCTTCTCGGAGGCGTCGATGTCCAGGACGCCGGCCGCGTGCATCGGCTGGTTGGCGACGAGCCCGACGGTGGCGCCCTCGACCCGGGCCAGCGCGCAGATGATGTTCGGCGCGAACAGCTCCTGCACCTGGAGGAGTTCGCCGTCGTCCACGACCGCGTGCAGGAGGTCGCGCATGTCGTAGGCCTGGCCGGTCCGGTCGGGGACCAGGGTGTCGAGCCGGGCCCCGTCGGCGGCGGGCGTGGGAGCGTACTGCGGTGGCCGCCCGAGGTTGTTGGCGGGCAGGTACGACAGCAGGTCGCGCACGGTGTCGAGGGCGTCCTCCTCGTCGACGGCCAGGAAGTGGGCGTTGCCGTTGACGGAGTTGCTGGCGCGGGCGCCGCCCAGCTCCTCGGCGGTGGTGCGCTCGCCGGTGACGGCCTCGATGACGTCGGGCCCGGTGACGAACATGTGCGAGACGCCGTCCACCATCACGGTGAAGTCGGTGATGGCCGGCGAGTACGCGGCGCCGCCCGCGCAGGGGCCCAGCACGACCGAGATCTGCGGGATGACCCCGGACGCCCGCACGTTGCGGCGCACCAGCTCGGCGTAGAGGGCGAGCGAGGAGACGCCCTCCTGGATCCGGGCGCCGCCGGAGTCGTTGAGCCCGACGACCGGACAGCCGGTCTTCAGCGCGAGGTCCATGAGGGCCACGGTCTTCTCACCGAAGGCCTCGCCCATGCTGCCGCCGAAAACCGTGGAGTCCTGGGCGAACACACAGACCGGCCGCCCGTCGACCGTGCCGTACCCGGTGACGACCCCGTCCCCGTAGGGCCGGCGGGCATCGTCCCCCGTGGACCGAGCCCGGACGAACCCGCCGGTCTCCGTGAAGGAGCCCTCGTCCAGGAGGCGTTCGATCCGCTCTCGCGCACCGAGGGCCCCGGCTCTCCTGGGTGTGCCCGGCACCACCGCCCGCGCCTGACGGCGAGCCAGGTCGGCGATGCGGTCGGCGGTACGGTCCGCCGCACTCGTCGCTGTCGTTGTCGCGGTGCCATTCGCCGTCTCCGTCCCCGTCGCCGTCGCCGTCGCCAGGGATGTTGTCGCCTCTCGCGTCACAGCCACCTCCGAAGTGGTTCTCGAATATGGCAGCGACGCGGGAGGGAACCGGAGGGATCACCGTTCTGTTTGCGTGAGTTGAGTCCTCGGGGACGCGACTTCGTCCTGGCGTGACAAGGCCGCCGTCGCCGGACGCTCGCGCGGTGCGGCAGCGGCGGGGCCAACCACGTGGTGAACCCCGCGAGTTGAGGTGGCGCGGCGCTCGGGGACGGCGGCCCCGGGATCGCGCGCGTCGCAGTGCCCCCGTCGTTCGCCACGGGCGGGGCCTGGGATAGGGTCCGACCGGTTCCGGCTACCGAATGACGACGCGCCGGTACGGGGAGTGTCGGAGGGCGGCAGAGCGATGGAATCGCAGGTGGGTGACGGCGGATCCGTGGACCTGGACGGCGCGCGGCTGGAGACGATGACTCCGGAACCGCTGCTGACCCGGGACTACGAGACGCGCCCCTCGCTCGTGTACGAGCGGCTCAGGCAACAGCACGGTCCGGTCGCGCCGGTCGACCTGCTGGGAGTGCCCGCCTGGCTGGTCCTGGGCTACCGCGAGTCGCTCGAGGTGCTGCAGGACGACGCCGGGTGGCCCAAGGGGCTGGAGAAGTGGCGGGCCCGCTCGGAGGGCAGGGTGCCGGCCGACTGGCCGCTCGGACCGTCCCTCGAGGTCAACCACGTGCTGATCCAGGGCGGCCCCGGTTACCGGCCGCTGCGCACGGCGTGGGACGCGGCCCTCAAGCCGTTCCAGGACCCGCGCCACCCGCAGGCCAAGCGGCTGAAGACGGCCGTCGGCGCCTACGCCGACGAACTGATCAGCCTGGTGGGGCAGGCCGGCGGCACGGGCTGGGCGGACCTGTCCGCCCAGTTCTCCCGGCCGCTGCCGCTGATGGTGGCCAGCCGTCTGCTCGGCTTCCCCGGTTCGCAGGGCGACGACGCGCTGATGGACATGTGGCGGGTACTGGACGCGGGCCCGGACGCGGAACCCGCCCTGGAACGGCTGCTGGCGGCGCTGGCCGAGCTGGCGGCGGGCAAGCTGGAGAAGCCGGGGGAGGACTTCCCCTCGTACCTGCTGGCCGCGCATCCCGACCTCTCGCTCGACCAGCTCGCCCGCGAGTTGTTCATGCTGCTGGGCATGACCTCCGACCATGTCGGCATCCTCATCTCCAACACCGTGGTCGAGGTCATCTCGGGTGAGGGCGGCGTGCGGGCCAGCCTGTCCGCGGGGATGGTCAGGGAGAGCATGAACCGGGTGGTCATGCGCAAGCCGCCGCTGGTGAACTTCGTGCCGCGCTTCGCGGCCGAGGACACCCGGCTCGGGAACTACACGATCCGGGCCGGCGACCCGGTCTGGGTCTCCTCCGCGGCGGCGCACGCCGACCCGCTCTTCGCCGACCACGTGGAGTCGGGCCCCACGGTCAGCACCCGGGCGCACCTGGCCTGGGGCGCGGGCCCCCGCCAGTGCCCGGCGCGTGAGCTCGCGTCGACGGTCGCGGCGGTCGGCGTGGGCCGGCTCTTCGAGCGGTTCACCCACCTGGACCTCGCCCTCCCCGCCGATCAACTGCCCTGGCGTTCCTCGCCGTTCATGCGCGGCCTGCGCTCGTTGCCCGTGCGGTACGAACTGGCGACGATGCCCGAGCCGCCGTCCCCGCGGGCCCCGGCCGAGGAACCGGCCGGGATCGGCCTGCCCGATCCGGCGGTCCGGCAGCGCTCGTCGCTGTGGCGCTATCTGACGGGCCTGATCGGCGTGGGCCGCTGACCCCGGGACGGCGGCGCGCGTCGGCCTACGGCTGTCGGAATACCCGGCCCAGTTCGATGCGGCAGATGCGCGGGGCCCGGCTCGTCGCATTGCGGAAGGTGACGCTGTCGGCGCCCTTGCGCAGGTCGACGGGGACACCCAGGGTCCAGTAGTCCTCCGGGCTCCAGGTGTTCTTGAAGGTGAGCCTCCGTGGCGCTCCGGCGCCGACGGTGACATCCGCCGTACGGGACAGGATGTCGGTGTTGTAGGCGTGGCCGTTGTCGCGTCGGTCGTCGTGCGCGTAGTGGACGACCAGCACGTAGCGGCCGGATTCGGGCGCGTGCACCGTGAACTCGGCGGCGCTGGAGGGGCTGTTGCCGAGGTCGTCGATGCAGAAGCCGCCGAAGGCGTGGGCGGATTCGACGAGTTGCGCCCCACCGGTGAGGGTGGCGGAGGCGGCGGCGTAGGAGAGGGTGCCGTCGGTGGAGCCCGCCCCCGAGACGTCGAGGGACCGGACGGCCGCGTGCCGCGCGGTCAGCGCGACGCGGTTGTTGCCCGCCACCAGGTAGAGCCGCAGGGGCCGGTCCGGCGCCGCCGTCACCCGCTCGCCGTGCAGCGTGAGCCGTACCGCCGCCGAGGCCCGCGGTACGACCGTGCAGTAGCCGTCGCGAGGGGCGTAGACGTCGAAGACGGCCCGGTCGCCCTCCCGCAGGACCAGGGCGCCCGTGCCCACTCCGGCCGACGAGGAGTAGTCGTACGACGGGCTGCCGTCGATGTCCGCGAGGGTCGCCTCGTACGACGCCGACGGTGCGCCGGTGCACGCGGTGAGGTCGATGCGGTCGAGGGTGACCTCGGCGTCGCCCTTGGCGAGGGTCAGCACATGGGCGCCGGCCGACAGCTCGACACCGAGGTCCTTCTTGGCGCGGTAGGCCCCGTTCTGTGTGGAGGGGTACGTCACCGTGACCGGGTCCGCGCCGTCGACGAGCAGCCGCTGGGTGGCGGGGGCGCCGGACTGGTTGCCGTAGAGGATCGCCAGGTCGTACGTCCCGTCCGCCGGGACCGTCACCGTGAAGTCGACCCTGCTGGAGGCGCTGTCGAGGGAGCCGACGTCCTTCGTGCCGGAGGCCGCGTAGCCGCCTGCGTCGGCGACCGTCCCCAGGGTCCGCACCCGGCCGCCGGTGACCGCCGCTTCCTCGGCCTCGTACGACGCCGACCAGGGCACGGCCGGGGCGGACGGAGTGCCGGCGCCGGCCGGGGTGAGGACGATCCGGTACGCGGACATCCTCTGCCCGCCGCGCAGCGGCACGGTCACCGAACCGTCGGCCGCCACCTCGAGCCCGGTGCGGGCGAGGACCCGCGGAGCGGCGTGCTGTCCCTCGTAGCCCGACCAGGCGGCCTCGGCGACGGTCGCGACCACCGTGCGGCCGAAGACGGCGCGGGGGACGCCGCGCACCACGACGTCCACGTCGCCGTCCGAGCCGCCGAGCAGCACCTGGGCCTGACGGCGCGAAGTGTCGAGGGAGGCGAGGCCCTGGAGGGTGTCGACGGTGTGCGGCCGCGGCGGGGTGACCCGCACGGTGTCGCCGGTCAGCCCGGCGTACCAACGGAAGAACCACCAGCCGCCGTTGGGGATGTTGGTGCGCACCACGTTGCCGTCCAGGTTGCCGGCGGCATCCCAGTAGGCCTGGTTGGCGTACACCTTGTTCCGCTCGAACATCGACACCCACTGCACGAGCTGTCCCGGCACGGACAGATCGCGGCGGTTGGCGTACTCGTCGATGCTGATCCTCAGCGGTGCGATGCCCAACCGGCGTTCGATAGCACGGTAGTCGTCGTGGTGACTCTGGAAGTCCCGCAGCGAGTCCGGGCCCAACTCGTGCCAGGTGACCACCTGGGGCAGCACGTTCTCCCGCTGGGCGAAAGCGAGGAAGTCGGTCATCAGGCGGGTGTGGTAGCCGGTCTCGTTGGGCCCGGCGATCCTCGCGTCGGGGGCGAGGGCGCGGATGCGCCGGTACACCGTGGCCCAGTCCCGGAAGAACCGGTCGCGGTGGGCCTCGTACCGCGCCCGGTCGGGGACGCCGAGGTCGTACCAGATGCAGTCGGGCTCGTTGAAGGGGATGTGGACGAAGCGGTCGCCGTGCGGGTGCGCCGACACCTCCTTGACGATCTTGTCGACCTTGGGGAGGTAGTCGTCGATACCCAGGTTCTCGTAGGGCCACTCGGCGTAGACGTCCTGCATCAGCACGTTGATCTCGCCGCCGCCGTTGCGGAAGAACGATCCGCACACGGAGAGCGCGTCCCCGTTGGGGTGTTGGGCGCCGCCCTCCGGCTTCTGCGTGATGCTGGTGATCTTCAGCGGTGCGAGCACGGCGTCGCCGGGCACCCCGTCGTCGCCGAGCCCGTACAGCGCGCCGTTGGCGCCGAGCAGCACAGGGCCTTCGGAGACGGCGAGGTCGACGGTGAGGCGCTGCGGGACGATCTCCGCCGGAGGCGAGGTGTGACCGGTCACATCCATGGGGGGATTGTGACCGGCCATACGGAGACCGTCAAGAGTGCCCTGGCGGGAGCGGGAGGGGGGCGAGGTTGAGGGGGAGGGCGAGGGGGAGCGGGGGCGAGGAGTGGGGAGTGTGAGGTGTGGGGCAGGGGGGCGGATGGGGCGCGTGGGGCGGGTGGTCCTCGGTGGCCCCCGCCGCGTGTCCATCGTTCGGCCCAAGTCGGCACCGTGCTCGTGGCCTGTCATTGCGGCCCGCCCCCGGACGCCTGAGGGTGGAGCCCGGTGGCGGGCCGCGGCGAGGAGGACGGGCGATGACGGACGGGGACAGCGCTGCGGACGCCGAACGGCGGCGGCCGGCGGCGGCCGACGACGGCGTGGCGCCTTGGCGGCGCTGGGGGCCGTACCTGAGCGAGCGGCAGTGGGGCACGGTCCGGGAGGACTGCAGCGCCGACGGCGACGCCTGGTCGTACTCCGGCTGGACCGGCCTGGTAGCGGCCGCCACGACGCTGTTCCACACCCTCACCGCCGACGAATGGCACCGCGGCGACCGCGACTCACTACGGCCGAAGAGCGGCGGCGACCGCGAGGAGCTCCTGCCATGACGGTGCTCTACGAGATCAACACGGCTGTCTGGCTGGGCGAGTTGAGCGGACGGTACGGGCGCCGGGTCACTCTGGGGGAGGTGCCCGGCGAGGCCTGGGACGAGATCGCCCTGCCCGGTGTGGACACCGTCTGGCTGATGGGCGTCTGGGAGCGCAGCCCGGCCGGACTGCGGATCGCGCTGCGCGACGAAGCCCTGCTGACCTCGTTCCGCGCCGCCCTGCCCGACGTCACCGAAGCGGACATCACCGGATCCCCCTACTGCGTACGGGAGTACGTCGTCGACGCCTCCTTCGGCGGACCGGAGGGGCTGGCCGAGGCCCGGCGGCAACTGGCCGCCCGGGGAACGCGGTTGATCCTCGACTTCGTCCCCAACCATGTCGCCCCGGACCACCCCTGGGTCACCCGGCACCCCGACCGGCTGATCCAGGGCAGCGCGGACGACCTGTCCCGCACCCCGGGCGACTTCATCGAGGCCGGCGGCCGGATCCTCGCCCGGGGGCGCGACCCGTTCTTCCCGCCCTGGCCCGACGTCGTCCAGCTGAACGCCTTCGGCGACGCCCTGCGCGCGGCGACCGTGGACACACTGGTGTCCATCGGCGACCAGGCGGACGGCGTGCGCTGCGACATGGCGATGCTGCTGAGGAACGACGTCTTCGCCAAGACGTGGGGCGACCGGGCCGGACCGGCGCCCGCCGAGGACTTCTGGCCCTACGTCCTCCCGCGCGTCCGCGAGCGCCACCCGGACCTCCTCTTCGTCGCGGAGGCGTACTGGGACCTCGAACGGGCCCTGCGGCAGCAGGGTTTCGACCACTGCTACGACAAGCGGCTGTACGACCGTCTCCTGCACGAGGACGCCGACTCCGTCCGCGCCCATCTGGGGGCCGACCTCACCTACCAGCGAGGCCTGGTCCGCTTCCTCGAGAACCACGACGAACCGCGGGCGGCCGCCACCCTGCCCGGTGCGCGGGGACGGGCGGCAGCCGTGGCCGTCGCCACCCTGCCCGGCGCGACACTGTGGCACGAGGGCCAGTTCGAGGGGCGCCGGGTCCGCCCGCCGGTGTTCCTCGCGCGCAGACCGCAGGAGCCCGTCGACGAGCCGCTGCGGGCCTTCCACCACCGGCTGCTGACGGCCGCGGCGGCCGTCCGCCGGGGCGCATGGCGGCCGCTCGCCCCGACCGGCCTTCCGGGCGACGACACCCACCGCGGCCTGCTCGCCTGGACCTGGACGCACGCGGACGCGCGCCACCTGGTCGTCGTCAACCACTGCGACCGCCCGGCCCGGGCACGACTGCCCCTGCCCTGGGACGACCTGCGCGGGCGCGAGCACCGCCTGACCGACCTGCTGACCGCGCGGACGTACGACCGTGACGGCGGCGAACTGACCGACCCCGGCCTGTTCGTGGCCCTGGAGGCCTGGCAGACGCATGTCCTCGAGGTCGGGTGACAGTCCTCCGCGAGGGGCCTCAGCCCATGCTCTTCGCGCCGTCCAGGGACTCGCGGATGATGTCGGCGTGACCGGCGTGCTGGGCGGTCTCGGCGACGATGTGCAGCAGCACGCGGCGGGCCGACCACCGCGCGTCGCCCTCGAACCAGGGGGCCGCCGGCAGCGCGTGGTCCGCGTCCAGATCGGGCAGGGACGCGACCAGTTCGTCGGTGCGCTGAGCCACCTCGTCGTAGTCCTTGAGCACGCCGGCCAGCGTCTCTCCGGGCAGCATCCGGAACTCGTCGGCCCGCCTGGCGAAGTCCTCCTCGGTCATCTTGGTGAAGTCGGGCATCGCCGACGCGCCCTCCAGGATGAAGGCGACCCAGCCCCGCTCGACCTTGGCGACGTGCTTGATCAGGCCGCCGAGACACAGCTCGCCCGCGGTGGTCCGCTGCCCGGCCTGCTCGTCGGTGAGGTCGCGGGTGGTGAAGCGCAGGAAGTGCCGCTGCTTGGCGAGCGCCTCCAGCAGGTCGGCGCGCTCGCGGCTGACGACCGGAGCCGCGGCGGTCTCGTCGAGGGTGGTGGGCTGGTTCATGGCGCCTTCTTCCGTGAGTCCTCTTCCGTGTGCGAGCACCACGTTAGAAGCGATAGAGGTCAGATCCTGTCCTAATGGCGCCGGGTTCACCGAGATGTCGCCACGACCTCCGCACCCGCCCCCGCGCCTGCCTCCGCACCCGCCCCCGCTTCCGCTCCCCAGGCCGCCGCGCACAGCGCTCGCTCGACCTCGCCGGTGTAGACGGCCGCCGCCAGCCAGGCGTGGGCGAAACGGCCCGTGTCCGCCGGGAGCAGCCGTCCGAAGGCGTCGCGGGAGCGTTCCGCCGCCGCGGACCCGAGTTCGCCGAGCAGCTTGGCCGCGGTGGCGAGACCGACGCGGCGCAGCCGTCCGCCGTCCCCCGCCCCGCTGCCCGGGAAGCCCAGCACCCGGCGGCCCCCCGACACGGCCTGGTGCACCCGGCGGCGCAGGAGGTGCAACGGCGCCTCGTCCACCGGGGGAGCGGGGGCGGGCACGGCCGTCGCCGGCGCCGTGGGCAGGTCCGCGTGCTGGAGCCGGTCCAGGCCCAGATCCACCCGCTCGCCGGCCCGGGTCGGGTGCTCGGCGGCGAGCAGCAGGGCGCGCGGGAGCGGCCCCGGGACGAGACGCGCGACGACCCGCAGCCGACCGCCCCGGGCGGCGGCCAGGAGGCGGAGGTTGTCGCGGTAGGGGAGCGCGGGATCGTCGTGGGCGACGGCGAGCCGGACCGTGCGGCCCTCGCAGTCGGCCAGCAGACGGTCCCCCGTCGCCTCCCGGACCGTGCCCGCCAGGGTGACGTCGAGGAAGAGCAGGCCGTGGCCGCCGGCCAGGGCGCGTGCGACCTGGGCGCCGACCGGCACCGTCCACAGCCGGTCGAGCGGCTCGGCGCCCCAGGCGGCACCCGACGCGCGCACCGCCCGCACCCCGGCTCCGGCGCCGAGCCGCCCCGTCGGGGAGACGGTCGCGCCGGACACCGCGAGGCCCGCGCGCGACAGTTCACGGTGGGTCAGGGAGGTGTCGCCGATCCGGACGGCCCGGTCGGCGGCGCCGGTCGCCCGGCCGGGGCCGCCCGGAGCCACGTCGGAGACCGTGTAGAGACGGCCTTCGGCGTCGGCCGTCCAGGTCACGGCGCCCGCGTATCCGGTCGTCGTCAGCACGGGCTCCGAGAAGAGCCCGTACAGCCGCAGCGAGCCGTCCGGGGTGTACGGCTGACGTACGCCGCCGCACAGTTCGGCCAGGTCCCGGCCGGTCGCGAACGGCAGGCGGTGCGCCATGCCGAGGACGGTGCGCAGCGCCTCGACAAGGTCGGGCAGCCGGTGGGCGGGGTCGGCGGAACGGGCCGCGCGTACTCCGTTGACGACGGAGACCGCGGCGACGGCGACCCGCGGGAGACCCGCGAGCCGCGCGGTGTGCGCGGCGCGCAGCAGCTCCGCCTGGAGCACGGCGCCGGAGCCGTCCGTACCGGCTTCGAGCACGGCGGCCGCCGCGTCGTACACGGTCCGCGCGGCGGCGAGTTGGGCCGGGGCGGCGGTCTCGTCGTCGGACGGCTGGGATGCCCCTTCGGCTGTCGGCGCCGTGGGCGCGCTGTCGGGAGTGTCCTCGGCCACCGGCGCGGCCGAGGCCGCCGCCGCGCGGTGCAGACAGTCGGGGGCGAGCAGACAGCCGCAGCGGATCGCGTCCGCGCTGGTCACCGCGCCCTCGGGCGCGTGCAGTTCGAGGTCGGTGTCGTCGTCGACGGCGATCCGCACGGTGTCGCCGTCGCGGACGACCGGACGCGCCGCCAGCTTGGCGATGCCCGCGTCCAGCCGCTTGCGCAGCCGGGGAGAGAGCGCCTCGACGAGTTCGGCGGTGACGGACGGCGCGACCGGCGGCAACAGGTCCTGGCTCATGCGATCTTCTCCCCTACCCAGCGGGCGAGTTCGAGCGGACTGAGAGCGGCGACGGGCATCCCCGCGGCGACGAGCTGCCCCGCGACGCCCGTGGAGTAGCGCGGCCGGCCCGTGTCGTCGAGGCTCGCGCAGCCCAGTACGTGGCAGCCCGCACCGACCAGCGCACGCACCTCGGCGAGCAGCCCGCCGAGCGGATAGCCCTCCTCGAAGTCGCTGACGACCACGACCAGCGTCCGCGACGGCACGGTGACCAGCTCGCGGGCGTGCCGCAGCCCCGCCGCGATGTGCGTGCCGCCGCCCACGCTGACCTCCAGCAACAGCGACAGCGGGTCCTCGACATGGCCGGTGAGGTCCATGACCTCCGTGGAGAAGGCCAGGAAGTGCGTGGACAGGGTCGGCACCCCGGCCAGCACCGACGCCGTCAGCGCCGCCCACACCGTGGACGCCTCCATGGATCCCGACACGTCCGTCACCAGGATCAGCCGCCAGTCGGCGGCCCGCCGTGCCCGGGTACGGAACACCGGGCGCTCCGGGACGACCCGGACCGTGCCGTCCGGGCCGCGCCGCGCGGTCGCCAGATTGGCGCGCAGCGTGCGCGGGAGGTCGAGGCCGCCGCCCGGACGCCGGCTGGGGCGCGGCAGCGCCGTGCCGTGCAGCGCGGGGCGCAGCCGGGTGGCCAACTGCCGGGTCAGCGCCTCGACCAGCCGCCGTACCAGCGGACGCAGCGCCGCCAGCCGGGCCTCGGGCAGCCCGCCCGCGTGCCGCAGCACGGTACGCAGCAGATCGACGGAGGGGCGCACGCTGTCCGCGTCCAGCTCCGTGAGCACGTCCCTGCGACCCGACGCGGCGGCCGCCGCCAGCACCTCCTCCCGGATGCCAGGACCGAACAGCGCGGCCAGCTCCTGCGACCACTCCCGCACTCCGGGATACGGCGCGTCCCGGCCACCACCGGTCCCCGGGCCCGTCAGGTCACCGCGGCTGCCCTCGCCGCGCCCGCTGCCGTACAGCTCGTCCAGAGCCGTCGCCAACGTGCGTGCGGACGAAGGGAGTTGATCGCTGCGGCGGCCCAGGAGGAGCCGCCACCGGTCGGCCGGGGTGAGCCGACGTTCGAGGGGGCCGTCCCCGGGGAGTCCGGCCTTGTCGGACGCGGACGCGGACGCGGTCGCGGTCGCGGCCGTCACGGTCACCGTCTCGTCGGTGGGCGCCTGTTCATCGCCGCCCGGGGCGGGCAGCAGCCCCAGTGAGCGCAGGGCGGCGCGGGCCGCGAGGTCCGCCCCGGCCCAGGCGGCGAGCGCGGCCGGGTCCAGCCCGTCGGTGTCGGCGACGCGCCCGGTGCCGAGCCGTTCCTCGACGGCCGAGAGGAGACGGTCGCGGGCCGCGGGGCTCAGGGTCTCGAAGCCGCCCCGCAACGCGGGCAGCCGGTCGAGGAACTCCCGGTCGGGCAAGTCCGACACCCGGCCCAGCAGCGGCTCCAGCGCGGGCGCCGCCGCTTCCAGCAGCGGACCGGCGGCGGCCAGCAGCCCGCTCAGCCGGGCCGTCAGCGCCGACCGCGAGTCGGCGTCGACGGCGCCGTCCACCCAGGACGCGACCCGGTCGCCGAATACCCGGGCGCTCTCCTGCCCGAGCAGCACCCGGACCGCTCCGGCGGCACCGCGCATCAGCGGGGAACCCTCGGCGGCCAGCCGGGCGAGGGCGTCGGTGAGCCGGATACCGCCCAACAGGTCGGCTCGGTGCGCGAGTTCGAGCAGGGCGTGGGCGTCGGCCGGGTCCTCGGAACCGGTCAGTCCGTCCACCTGCCGCACCGCCGCCGCGGTGAGCAGCTCGGCCACGGCGGCCGCCCGCGCCGTACGCTTCCCGTCGGCGCCGAGCCCCGGCACATGACCGGACCGCAGCCGGTCCGACAGGGCAAGCCCGGCCAGGAGTTCGGGCAGCGTACCGGCCAGGGGCAGCACCCCGGCGACATCGTCGAGCCGCTCGTCCGCGAGCGCCGGCAGACCGCATTCCGCGGCTTCCGCGAGCCCCTGGAGCACCTGCGCGGCCGTCGACCCGCCCGCGTCCCGCTCCGCGCGCCGACGCTCCCGCAGCACACCCTCGGCCGCCTGCGCCGCGGTGACCCCGCGCACGCCGGCCGCGGTCAGCATGGCCGCCGTCGCCGGCGTCCAGCGCACCTCCCAGCGTGAGGTGAGGGCCTCGGCGCCGCCCGCGCCGACCACCTCCCTCGCCTCGCCGTACGGCACACCGCACACCGTCAGGCGGCGCAGCAGCAGCTCACGGCGCCGGTCGAGGTCCGACCGCAGCGGGTCGAGCCGCAGATCCCGCGCCGGGCCGGAGGCGTTCTCCGGTCCGGGCAGGCCCAGCCCCGCCACCTCGGCCTCGACCGCCGGGACGAGACCGCTGCGCGGCGCGTCCGGCGCCGGCCGGCCCGTGCGGGTGCCGACCAGCACCCGCTCCATCGCCCGCGCCACGGCCCGCCCACGCCCGTACGGCTCACCCTGCGCGAGGACCGTCTGCACCGCCTCGACCAACTCGCCCCGGCCCGCCGCGGGCAGCCCGCGCAGCCGGGCCAGATCCGAGGCCAGCCGGGTGATCTCGCGCGCGTCGGCCGGCCCGGACGGATGCCCGAGGTCCCGCAACGCCGCACAGACCCGCACGGCCGCCCCCGTCAGCGCCTCCTCCAACGCCTGCGGATCGCCCGCCGCCCGCAGCACCATGTCCTGCCACTCCGGGTCCCGGATACCGGCCGGATAACCGGACCGCTCGTCCAGAAGGGCATAGGCATACGGAATCAGCGAGGTGATCCACCCCGCCCGACTCCCCACAGCCCCTTCCCGCGGCCCGCCGCCCTCCGGGACGGCGTCCGCATCCCGCTTGCCGCTGGCCGGGACGGTGGCACCGGCCTGCCCGCCGGTGGCCGGGACGGCGTTACCGCCCTGGCGGCCGCCGACCGGGACCGTGGCTGCGGTATGTTCCCCGTCGGCCGGGACGGTGGCTCCCGCATGTTCGCCGATGGCCGGGACGGCGCTGCCGCCCTGCTCCCCGTCGGCCGGGACCGTGGCTGTGGCCCTGTCGCCGGTGCCCGGGGCGGCGGTTTCGCCTTGTCCGCCCGCGATGGCGGGGGTGGAGCCGTCGCCTCGTCGGGCGAGGGCCGACCCGGTCAGTGCCGGTGCGTGGAAGGCGCCGACCAGCACGGCGGCCCGCTCGCCCCGCGCGGTGGCCTCGGCGATCCGGGACCGCATCCACCGCTCACGCCGCAGGTCCAGCTCGGGCACCCCGCCGGAGGCGGCCGCGTCCCGGCGCAGCGCCCACCCCGTCAGCAGGGCCGCCCGGCGCAGCGCCTCGGGGGGCGAACCCGGGGCGGTGGCCTCGACGAGCCGGTCCCACAGGTCGTCCCCGGGACGGCCCGTGAGCCGGGCCCGCAGCGCACCGGCGAGTCCGGGTGCCTCGGCCTGCGTGGTGCCGCCGCGCCCCTCGCCCCACGCCCGGTCCGCGAGGGGCAGGTCGCAGGCGACCACCGGGACGCCGTGCCGGGCGGCCCAGCGCACGGCGGCCAGTTCGGGCGAGAAGTCGGCGAACGGATAGAACGCCGGGCCTCCGCCGCTCCCGCCGTCACCGGGCGCGGCGGCGAGCGCCACCGGGGCACGGGTCTCCTCGTGCCCGAGCCAGGGCAGCCACTCCTGCATCTCGGCCGGCAGCTCGACCAGCAGCACGTCGGGCTTCGCCTCGTCCAGCAGTGCGGGCACGGCCGCGGCCAGCGAGGGCGCGTGGTGCCGGACCCCGATGAGGTAGGGCGCGGCCGGGTCGGTGAGGGCGGCGAGAGCCCCGTCCGGGGAGTCCGGAGAGTCCGGTGTCCCGGGGGAGGCTGCGGAGTCCGGTGTGCCGGGGGAGTCCGGTGCGCCCGGCGCGGTGGTGGGGTGCGGGGACACGGCCGTCAGCCCTCCAGGACCGTGCGCAGGTCCCACAGGGTGCGCCAGGTGGCGGAACCCTGCTCGGCACGGCGGCGGACGGGCCCGTCCCAGTAGCCGCGCAGCCGGGCCGCGTCGGCCGGGTCGTCCTTGCGGACCACGCCCAGCAGGTGGCCCGGCAGCAGCCCGAGCACATCACGGTCGCCCGGGAAGTACGCCGCCGCGAGCGCCAGCGCACCCGCGACGGACACGGCCTCCGCGGTGCTCATCACCGTGGACGGCCGCTCCACCTCCCAGCCCTCCGCCGAGCGGCCCTCACGCAGATCGCGGAAAGCGGTGACCAGCGCCTCCAGTACGGCGTCGTCGACCTGGAAGGGCGCGCCGGCCCGCTCCACCGAGGCCCGTGCCTGGCTGCGCACCAGGGCGGTCTCCGCGTCGAGGTCCGGAATCGGCCCGACCGTCTCGAAGTTGAAACGGCGTTTGAGGGCCGCGGACATCTCCGAGACGCCCTTGTCCCGCAGGTTGGCCGTGGCGATGAGGTTGAAGCCGGGCGCGGCATGCGCCAACGCGTCGTCCGAGCCAGCGAGTTCGGGCACGGCGATGCGCCGCTCCGACAGCAGCGAGACCAGCGCGTCCTGCACCTCGGGCAGACAGCGCGTGACCTCCTCGACCCGGGCGATGGCGCCCCGCGACATGGCGGTCAGCACAGGCGAGGGCACCAGCGCCTGCCGGCTCGGCCCCTGCGCCAGCAACAGGGCGTAGTTCCAGCCGTACTTGAGCTGGTCCTCCGTCGTACCCGCGGTGCCCTGCACGACCAGCCCGCTGGTGCCGCACACGGCGGTGGACAACAGCTCCGACAGCATCGACTTCGCGGTACCGGGCTCGCCGACGAGCAGCAGCCCGCGCTCGCCCGCGAGCGTGACCACACACCGTTCCACCAGCGCCCGGTCGCCGACGAACTTGCCCTCCACCACCAGCCGGCGCGGCACCCCGTCCGGCGCCTCGGCGTCCTCGGGCAGCTTCAGGGCACGGCCGCCGCTGCCCATGACGAACGTGACCACGGCACGCGGGGTGAGCCGCCAGGCGGGCGGGCGCGGCCCGTCGTCGTACGCGGCCAGGAAGGCCAGCTCGTCGGCGTACCGGTCCTCGGGCGGGACGATCTGGCGAACCGGGCCGGGGGAGCCGGCGGAGTCGGAATCGGAGTCGGGAGACAGGGCGGTAGTGGTCATCGGCGCGCGTTCTTCCAGAGGGGGCGGGAGGGTGGTCATCGGCGGCGGCCCTTACGGGTGGCGCGGGTGGTGAGCTGCTCGTAGGCCGGGGCGTCGCCGGAGCGGACGCGCTCCCACGCGCGCGTGAACAGTTCGGGCACGGGCATCAGCGGCAGCACGCGCCCGTAGGCGCGGACCGGGTAGAGGCCCTCCTTCCAGATCTCCACCGGCAGCGCGGGCGACGTCAGGTCCAGCCAGCCGCACGGCAGGAACAGGGTGCGTCCGGCGCGCGCCCGCTTGGCCTCGACGACCAGCTCGCTCGCGGCGAGTTCGGCGCGGGCCTTCTTCAACCGGGCGGGCTTCCAGCCGGTCCAGCGGGCGCAGTTGCGGTCCGTGGGGTCCGGGAGCGCCAGCAGCTGGAGGTAGAGCGCCGCCGCGTCCTCGCCGAGGCCGTGCGCCGCGGCGACCTCGGCGACCAGCCCGGGCACGCTGAAGGTCGGGTCCTGGGGGTGTCCGGAGGATCCCTCGGGGTCGCCCCCGACCGCGACCGCGCGGGCCAGTTCGTCGTCGAGAAGGGTCCGCAGGGCCCGCATGCCCTCGCCCCGTCCCGGCCCGACCAGCCCCTCGATGAGCCCGAACACGGGGTCATCGGGAGCCCCGAGCGCGCCCGGCCGGACCAGGACGGTCTCCTGGTCGCCGTACCAGGGGCGCAGTACCAGCGCCTCGCCCACGGCTGTCAGACCGTGGGCGTCGGCGCCCCCGGTGGCGGGCAGCCCGTACGCCTTGCGCAGTTCGACGGCGGACGAGGAGCCCTTCTCCGTCCACGCGACGTCCAGGTCGAGCAGCAGGCCCCGGTCGGCGAAGCGGCGGCGCAGGGCGGCGAGGCTCTCCGGCAGGACGGCCCGCAGCGGGTGCCCGTAAGGCAGGGAGTAGGCGAGTCCGGCCAGGGCGGTCACGGCACCCGTCAGGTGGTTCCGGCCCGGCAGCGCCGCCGGATCCTCCGCGACCAGGTTGCGGTCCTTGTCCGGCCGTTGGACGGTGGTGCGGCTGATCCAGGGAGTCAGCCCCGGGTTGAGGACGTCCTCCGCGGAGCCGGTGGGCAGGCCGCCCAGGGAGAGTTCCCCGGCGAGGTCCTCGGGCAGCCGGACGACCTTGCCGAGCCGCTCGGCCCACACCCGGCCGGCCGCCTCCGTGTCCGGCCCGGCCGTCCACAGGTCACCGGGGTTCCCGGGCAGCAGGGCGCCGACGAGGGCCGTCCGGTCGCCGCTGCCGACCGAGGACAGCAGGGCGTCGGCCAGCTCCTTCTGACGCGGCTTCAGCCCGGTCGCGGCGATCACCTCGGCGGTGAGCTGCTTCGGCTTGCCGGCCAGCAGCAGGGCCGCCTGCAGGAGCCCCAGCCCGCCGTGGGTCGCGGCGGCGAGGGCGGCGGGCGCCTCCGGCTGCCAGGGCGCCGGGCCCTTGTCCCGGACGAGCCGGGTGACGGCGCTCAGCGCGTCGGCGGGGAACACCGCCGGGCGCGCGGTCTCCCGCTCCAGTGTGAAGTGGGCGATCGCGCCGAAGGAGCCGGCCGGATCGTGGTCCAGGGCGAGCCAGTGCACCCGTCCCGCCTGCCGGTCCAGGTTCTGGCAGCCGAGGACGACGACGGTACGGCCGTCCCGGCGCAGCACCTGGCCGACGCGCTCCTGCTTCTCGTGCGGCTCGCTCAGCACGATCTCGCGCAGGGCCGCCCCGGGAGCGGCCAGCGGACCGTCCGTGATCGCCTCGAACAGCAGAAGGAGTGCCTCGCGGTGCGCCTCGGTCGTCGTGGCGGAGGCGGCGCGGTACGCGAGCGGGCGCAGCACGTCGAGCACGGGCGTCCACACCAGCCCGATGCCCGGCAGGGTGAACTCGTCGCTGCGCCATCCGTCGGCGGTTCCGGTGGACCGCGAGGCCTCGGCCAGGGGCTTGCCGTCGGCCGGCTTCCCGGACAGCACGTGGTTCACGGCGCGGACCTGCCGCAGCGTGCTCCAGCGGACCTCGCTGCCCCACCACCCGTGCACCTCGGTGAGCCCGGTGGTGGCCTCGCGCAGCGTCGCGTCGTCGCCGTACTCGGGCTTGAGGTCGGCGAACATCCCCTCGGTCCGACGGCGCTCCGCCTTCGGCCGCTCGACCGGCGGCGCCACGAACGCGGCGGTCGACTCCGCGAGCCGCAGCACCGCGCGCACCAGTGAGGCGACACCCCTGACGAGGCGCTCGTCGCCGAGCGAGGGCAGGGAGCGGGACACGATCTCCTGGACGACCTCGTCGGCGGGCGGCACCACGGCCGCGCTCTCCGAGGTCCCGTCGACCACCTTGGCCGCCGCCAGCTTCGCCTGCCGACGCGTCAGGGCCTCGCCCGCGGTCCGCAGCATGTCGGCGGCCTGCTCGTCCGTCAGGGCACGCAGCACCGCCGACGCGTGCTCGTCGCGCGGGCGAAGGGCGTGCCAGAAGTCGACCGGCGGGACGAACCGGGTGCCGGCGGCGAACTCACCGCCGCGCTCCATCGGTGTCACCCGGCCCAGCTCCCCGGCGGCGGACGGGGCGGCGCCGGTGTAGAGGGCGATCTGCCGGTGCAGAGCGACGGCCACGGGCTCGGCCCCGCCCGGCAGCCGCAGCGCGCCGAGCAGGACACCCGGCGCCCGCCCGTCGGCCCACGGCAGGGTGACGGTGCGGCCGTCCGGGGTACCGGCGACGGTGCGGGCCTCGGCACCCTCGCCCTCGGTGCGCACCCAGCGGCCGAGCACGGTGCCGTCCGTGCCGAACGGGCTCCGCTCCAGGCCGGGTTGGAGCGGCAGCACCTCGCAGTGCTGCTGCAGCAGGGGCGCGTCCTCGCGGATGCCGGACGACAGGAACGCGGGCAGCGAGGCGCGCCCGTGGGTGCCGGTCGCCGGGTCGTACTCGAGCCACACCTGCTGCCGGCCCTGCCTGCCCTGGCGCCAGTACGAGGTGCCGTCGCCGAGGATGCGGCGGCTCGGCGGTACGACGGTGTCACCGGCGTGCAGCGTGCGTCCGCCGGTGGCGCGACCGCCTCCGGGGACCGGGATCGACGGTTCGCCCGCGTCGTTGCCGCCGTACCAGTGCGGGAACTGCTCACCACCGAGCGGGAAGACGTCGGCGGGGCGGGCCGACCAGTAGCCGAACTGCTTGCCGTCCTGCCGCCACATGACGAGCAGTTCGCCGTCCGTGTAGCGGTAGCTCGGGCGCTGCCAGCGGTCCAGGGTCACGGGCAGCCGAAGGTCGTGCTCGAGCAGGATCTCCTCGGGGCCGACGACGATCACCTTGTGCGCGCGGGCGAGGATCAGCGCGGGCCAGGCCTCGCTGACGCTCAGTGTGTCGTCGCGGTCGCGCTTGGTCTCGGCGTCGAGGCGGCGCAGCGCCTCGTCCAGCGCGGGCCAGCCCAGCTCGTCCAGCAGGCCGGCCCGCAGCGTGTGCCCGAGCAGCGGCGCGACCGCGTGCGCCGCGACCACGGCGACGGCCGCCGGGCTGACCCGGGCGGCGATCGTACGGAAGGGGCGGAGCCGGTCCAGTGCCGCCCGCGCGGCGGGCAGGCCGACCGCCGAGGCCAGTTCCCCGGCCGCGTCGTCCAGCCACTCGCGCAGCACCTCGGCGAGCACCGGGTGGGCGGCCAGTTCCTCCAGCACCTTCGGCGCGGGGCGCAGGCCGCTGAGGGTGTTGATGTCGGCGTACAGCAGGCGGCGCAGGCGGGGGTCGGCCGCGGTCGCGGTGAGGTCGCGCCGGCCGGGAACGGCCTCGCGCAACCAGCGGTCGACGGACAGGTACACGACGTGGTCGGGGCCGGGCAGCGTCAGCGGCACGCCCTGGGCCGCGCACAGGTCGAGCAGGTCGAGATCGGCGCCGGCGTGCCAGCGGCCCGAGCACAGATCGACGGGACGGCCCAGGGCACGCAGCCGGGGCCCCATCCGCTCCACCAGGGCGAGGGTGGCCGGGGAACGGCCGCTGACATTGCCGCCGTGCTTGCGGTGCAGGGCCCACCGGCCGAGCCAGTCCGCCGGGTCCACCTCGGCCGCCGTCTCCCCGGTGAGGAGCAGATCCGCCCCGCACTCCGCGAGCAGCGCCAGCCAGAACTCGTCGTCCTCCATGGAACGCCCCAGGCCGGCCGGCATGATCTCCAGCAGTCGCTCACGCACCTCCGGTCGCCGCTCGGCGAGGACGGCCAGCGTCGCCCGGTAGGCGTTCCAGAAGGAGGCGGGGGCCCGGACCGCGGCCGGCGAGGAGAGCAGGTCGGCGACCAGGTCGCACTCCTCGGTGACCCGGTCGAGACCGGCGGCCTTGATCAGCCCGCGCGCGTCCTGCGGCAGGGACGCGTACGGCGGCATCCCGGCCACGCAGCGCTCCACGGTCAACTGCCGGAACTGCGCCCAGGCCTCGGCCGCGTGGAGCCGCGCCGCGAGGGCCTTGACGTGCTCCTTGAGCGCCTTGACGGTGAGCGCCCCGGCGAACGCGAACTCCAGGAACACGGCCCGCTGCCGCTCCTCGTCGACCTTCAGCGCGTGCACCCGCTCGGCTTCTCGGGCCTTGCCGAAGAAGGCGGAGGCGTACGTCGTGTTCTCGTGCTGCAGGAAGACGCGGGCGGCCTGCTCGTAGAAGGTGGGCAGGAAGTGCGGGACGGCCCGGCCGAGCCGGGTGCCGAGCGCCTCGAAGCCGTCCTTGGCGTTGCCGGGGCGGGACTTGGCCTGCCGCGCCAGCCGCTCGACGTCCTTGACCAGCGCCAGCGCGTGGTGGCCGTTCGCCGGGTCGTTGACCAGCGCCCAGGCGGGGAAGCCGAGGGTCTCCCGGCGCACCTGACCGACCTCGGGGGTCTCCGGGTCGCGGGCCAGCCCGAGGAAGTCCAGCGCCAGGTCCTCGGCCTCGCCCAGGGTGCCCGGCACGAGCCGCACGATCTGCCGGTCGTCCAGCGCGGGGTGGGTGTACCTGCGGACGGTGAGCGTGTCGGCGTCCTCGCGGGTGGTGCTCCGCGGGGGCAGCACCGCGCCCGCGTCGAGCAGCGCGCCGGCGGTGGTCTCGTCGTAGGTCGTCATGCCGCCCGCTCCTCGTCCTCGATGTCCCGCCCGGCGTACAGCGCGGCCGCCATGCGCATGCCCTCGGACCAGGCCACCGGCCCGATCAGACCGAGCTTCAGCGCCCGGCCCGCGGAGTCGGTGAACACCAGCGGTCCGGTCTCCGCCTCCTCGTAGCCCTCGTAGTCGCCGACCCACACCCGGGCCTCGACCGTGCGGTTCTCCTCGAGGACGGAGGCGACGGCGTGGCCGCCGCGCACGCGGTAGCCGAGCTGGGTGACCCGGCCGTGCAGGAACCGCTGTTCCTTGAACGAGCCGCCCGCGTACTCCTCGACCGCGGTGGCCTCCGCGTCGAGCGTCGCGGGGCGCCGCCACACCTCGCGGAACAACTGCTGGGCGCGCTGCTCGACGCCGAGTTCCACGGCGAACTCCCGAAGTTCCTCCAGGTCGTCGAGGAGCACGGGGTGCGGGAGGTGGACCAGTTCGGGCGTGATGCGGACGGTGTCGCCGTCGAGGTCGACCAGGCCGAGTCCGCGCTCGGGGTCGGCGTCCCGCAGGAACCCGGCCACCTCGCCGTCGGGCCCGGTGACGACGAGGTCGCGCAGGGCCGCCTGCCAGGCGGGGTCGGGCCACACCTGCGCGACGACGGCGAACGGCACCGGCAGCGAGCGCACCATCCACCGCTCCACGTCGGCCAGGCACTGGCGTTCGTGCCGTTCCAGCCACTCGGTGAGCTGACGCAGGCCCACCACCGCCGGCTCGTCGGCGATCTTGGGCGGCACGGACTTCAACCGCCGCCCGGCCGCGTTGCGGCACACCACCTTGCCGTCATCGAGGGCGACTTCGTAGTCGCCGGCCGACACCCACCCCATGTGTGCCTCCCGCACCCGCATTGATCAAGTGACGGGAAGAGTAGAACAGGCCACTGACAACGGGATTCGGAAGGTGACGGAGCGGGCGGCACCCCGGGATCCGGCAGGACGAGACCCCAGGTCAGCACTTTGCGGCGGCCCTTGCCGGTGACATCGCGCGCCCCCGGCCGGCCGGAGACGTCAGCCCTCGACCCAGCCGTGGTTCTTCGCGAACTGCGCCAGGCCGGCCCGCACCTGGACGATCTGCTCACCGGTGAGCGAGGGCGCCGCGCTCAGCAGCGCCTCGGTGACGTCCCGGGTGAACTCCTCGGTGCTCAGCACATCGCACAGGACGTCGTCGTCGGCGGCCAGGGGCTTGCCGTCCGCACCCCGCGCGAGCCGTACGTCGGACGCCTTCGGACCGCGCTCGCCGTCCTCGATCTCGAACTCCACCACGATGCCCCGGCGCACCTGTGACTCGGGCATCAGCATGTCGTTGACGTGCAGGAAGACATCCTCCCCGCCGTCGTCGGGCGCGATGAAGCCGTAGCCCCGCTGACTGTCGAAGCGCACCACACGACCAGCAACCATCCCAACCCCCAGCAACCTCGAAACACCCACATCGGTGAACCTGCCCAGATCGTAGTCAAGGCGACGGGCCCCGGGCGACTCCGGGACTCACTGTGCGCGATACAGCCTGGTGAGCAGCTCGACCACGGCCTGCGTCGCGGGGTGCGGGTCGTCGCGCCACCACACCAGCCGGACCGCGACGGGCTCGGCGTCACGCACCGGCCGGTAGACGACGCCGGGCCGCGGGTACTGGTTGGCGGTCGCCTCGGCCGTCATCCCGACGCTGCGGCCGGTGGCGATCACCGTCAGCCAGTCGTCGACGTCGTGGGTCTCCTCCGTGGCGGGGCGCGCGTCGGGCGGCCACAGCTCGGGGGTGGTGGTGCCGGTGCGGCGGTCGACCAGGAGGGTCCGACCGCCGAGATCGGCCAGCCGCACCGAGCGGCGCCGGGCCAGCGGATCGTCGGCGGCCAGCGCGCACAGACGCCGTTCCAGGCCGACGATCGCCGCGTCGAACCGCCGGTCCTCCAGGGGCCTGCGCACCACCGCCATGTCGCAGGCGCCCTCCGCCAGACCGGCGCTCGCGGAGTTCACGCGCACCAGCTGGAGCTCCGTGTCCGGGCGCCGCGCCGTCCACTGACGCTGGAAGTCGAGGGTGTGGCGGCCGAGCGCCGACCATGCGTAGCCGATGCGCAGCCGGGAGTGTCCGGAGGCCGCGTCCTGCACCAGGGCGTCCACCTCACCGAGCACCCGGCGCGCGTGCGCCGCCACCCGCAGCCCGGTCGCGGTCGGCGTCACCACCCGGGAGGTACGCCTCAACAGCCGTACGCCCAGCGCCTGTTCGAGCGAGGCCAGGGTCCGGGACACCGCCGCCTGGGAGACCCCGAGCACGGCGGCCGCGTCGGTGAAACCGCCCTCGTCGATGATCGCGACCAGGCACCGCAGCTGCCGAAGCTCCACACCCGGCCCTTGACCGCCCTGCCCTCGACCGCTCAGATCCATGACTCCATCGTATAGATGGAGCGCGTCATGCATTTTGCGCAAGGACGGGCCGGGAGGACGATCCGGGTATGCCAGCCGCGTCCGTACCCACACCCT
Organism: Streptomyces sp. NPDC058295; assembly: GCF_042880655.1. Classification (NCBI taxonomy): domain Bacteria; kingdom Bacillati; phylum Actinomycetota; class Actinomycetes; order Kitasatosporales; family Streptomycetaceae; genus Streptomyces; species Streptomyces sp. NPDC058295. Next base: position 224,997 of record NZ_JBHVYO010000007.1, on the reverse strand, counting down.
CGCCGACCGTCTCCGCGGCGGTTCCCGCTGCCGCCGCCGTTTCCGTACCCGCGTCCCGTGGCGGGCGGCGACTCGCCGGGGTGGCCACCATGGTCGGCAGCGGTCTGTCCAACCAGACCGGCGCCGCGATCGGTTCCCTCGCGTTTCCCGTGCTCGGTCCCACGGGCGTCGTGGCGGTACGCCAGTACGTCGCCGCGCTCGTCCTGCTGGCGGTGGGCCGTCCCCGGTTGCGGTCCTTCACCCGGCGGCAGTGGGGGCCGGTCCTGTTGCTTGCGCTGGTGTTCGGGACGATGAACCTGTCGCTCTACACGGCCATCGACCGCATCGGCCTCGGTCTCGCGGTGACCCTGGAGTTCCTCGGGCCGCTGGCCATCGCGCTGGCCGCCGCGCGCCGCCGGGTGGACGCCTGCTGCGCGGTGATCGCGGCGGCGGGCGCGGTCACCCTGATGCGCCCGCAGCCCTCCACGGACTATCCGGGGATGGGGCTCGGGCTGCTGGCCGCCGCCTGCTGGGCGTCGTACATCCTGCTCAACCGCACGGTCGGACGACGGGTTCCCGGCGCCCAGGGCGCGGCGGCCGCCGCGACCGTCTCCGCCGTGCTGTTCCTGCCGGTCGGCGTGGTTCTGGTCCTGCGCCACCCGCCGACCGTGCCGTCCCTCGGCTACGCCGTGGCCGCCGGGGTGCTCTCCTCCGCGGTGCCCTACCTCGCCGATCTGTTCACGCTGCGGCAGGTGCCCGCCGCCGCGTTCGGCCTGTTCATGAGCGTCAACCCGGTGCTCGCCGCACTGGTCGGCCGGTTCGGGCTGGGGCAGGACCTCGGCCTCGTCGACTGGTCGGCGATCGCCGCCGTCGTCTGCGCCAACGCCCTCTGCATCCTCGTGCCGCGCCGCTGACCGGGGTCAGGACTCGGATCGCTCCGCGTTGCGCTTCTTGATGCGGACGGTCTCCTTGCGGACCTCGGCCTGCGTGGCGCGCTCCTTCTCCAGCCACTCGGGCTTGGCGTCCTTGACGGCCTCGATCTGCTCGGTGGTGAGCGCCTCGGTCACTCCGGCTCGGGCCAGTCCCGCGATGGAGACGCCCAGCTTGGCCGCGACCACCGGACGGGGGTGCGGGCCGGTCTCGCGCAGCTTGAGCAGCCACTCGGGCGGGTTCGCCTGGAGCTCGTTCAGCTCGGCGCGCGAGACGACGCCCTCCTGGAACTCGGCGGGCGTGGCGGGGAGGTGCACACCCAGCTTCTTCGCCGCGGTGGCGGGCTTCATCGTCTGGGTGTTCTGCTGCGACTTCATACAGTCCAGGGTATCGGCCGCGGCGGAGACCTCCGACCACAGCCGGTAGCCTGGCGGGATGACCGACTCGGCGGACTCCCCCTCGTTCCGGCTCGCGTACGTCCCCGGAGTGACGCCCGCCAAGTGGGTGCGGATCTGGGCGGAGCGCCTGCCCGACACCCCCCTCAGCCTCCTCCAGGTGACTCCCACGGAGGCCTCCGACGTCTTGCGGGAGGGTGCCGCGGACGCTGCCTTCGTGCGGCTTCCGGTCGACCGTACGGTGTTCAGCGCGATCCCTCTGTACACGGAGACCACCGTCGTCGTGGTCCCCCGGGACCATGTGATCACCGCGGCCGAGGAGATCACGGTGGCCGACCTCGCCGACGAGGTGGTCCTCCATCCGCTGGACGACGTCCTCGGCTGGGAGCAGCTGCCCGGCGAGGCCGCCTTCGAGCGCCCGGCGACCACCGAGGGCGCGTGCGAGGTGGTCGCGGCGCCCATCGGCGTGCTGGTCGTGCCCCAGTCCCTGGCCCGGCTGCACCACCGCAAGGACCTCACCTACCGGACGATCGTCGACGCGCCCCGATCGGACATCGGCCTCGCCTGGCCCGAGGACGCGACGACCGAGCTGGTCGAGGACTTCATCGGCATCGTCCGCGGCCGCACCGTCAACAGCACGCGGGGCCGTGCCCAGCAGGCTCCGGCGGCGGAGCGCAAGGGCGAGCGCGAGCGTCGAAAGCCGCAGGCCGGCGGCGGTGCGGGCAAGAGCACCGCCGGAGGTGCCCGCGGCCGCAGCGGTGGCGCCAAGGGGGGTGGCGCCAAGGGTGGTGCCGCGAAGGGCGGCGGCGGCCGGCGCGGTACCGGCGGCGGCAAGCCCCGCCGCCGGTCGTAGCGGCCTCCCGCGCCGTCAGGGCACGTAGGTCGCCCCGCGCGCGGTGCGCACCACCTTCGCTCCGTCGGCCGCGCCGAGCAGCCCGGCGGCCACCCAGGCGTCCACCACCGTCCGTACCCGCGCCACCAGCGCCGGCTTCCCGCGGAAGGGCGCCTGCGCCCACACCTCGTCGAGCAGGGTGGTGCCGTCCGCCTTCGCCGGGTTGGCCACCCCCGATTCGCTGTCGCCGAAGACGATTGCGGGCTCGGCCCGCCGTACATAGGCGTGGGTCGGATCCTCGGTGCCTTCGTGGAAGGGGGCGAACTCGGTGCCGTCGAGGGTGAAGTGCAGCGGCTTCCCGCTCACCGGCGTGAGGGAGGGCAGCAGGTCGCCGGAGAGGGCCGCGTTCCGGTAGAGGCCGAACTCCAGGTACGTCGTCGCGGAGTTACGGGCGACGAGGTTGACCGGACCGTGGAACAGGGTCTGGAGCGACGGGTCGTCGGGCGCCTTCTCGACCCGCAGCCGGAACGGCATCGTCACCCGGACGACGTCCCCGTCGCGCCAGGTCCGGGACACCGTGAAGTAGCTGCCGGGCACCGGCGTCCCGCCCGCCTTCCGCCCGTTGACCGTGACCTCGAAGCCGGCCGTCGCCCAGGACGGCACGCGCAACCGCAGCGCGAAGGCGGCCCGGCGCCCCCGGACGGTGAGCGTGCTGCCCTGTTCGTACGGGAAGCCGGTGTTCTGCGTGACGGCGACGCCCTTCTCGGCCCAGGTGAGCGTGGACGGGCTGTAGAGGTTGACGTACAGCGCGCTGCCGTCGGCCGCCCTGAAGTACACCGAGTCCTGGTACTTGGTGGCGCTCTCCATGCCGGTGCCCTCGCAGCAGGTCGTGCCCTGCTTGGGGGTGTAGTCGCGCACATGGCCCGGGGTGAGCCCGATGAAGTACGTGACCAGCGGCTTCTCCGCGTCCGGAGTGTCCTGCCTGGAGCCGAGGACCTGGTTGTACAGGGCCCGCTCGTAGTAGTCCATGTAGGCCGGGTCCTGCTCGTGGAAGAAGAGCATCCGGCTCAGCTTCAGCATGTTGTACGCGCAGCAGGTCTCGGCGGTGGTCGCGCCGATCGTCCCCGCGATGACGTCCCTCGCCTTCCAGAACTCCGCCGTGCTGGTGCCGCCGATGCCGTACATGCGGTGCGGTACGACCATGCGCCAGAAGTTCTTCGCGGCGGTGAGGTAGCGCGCCTCGCCCGTCGCGTCGTACAGCCGCACCAGTCCGGTGAAGATCGGGATGTGCTGGTTGGCGTGCAGCCCGTCGAGTGTGTCGGTGTCGGCCGCGCAGGCGTCGATGAGCCTGTCGAGGTCGAACAGCCGGGCCAGCGCGAGGTGTTCGGCCCTGCCGGAGAGGGCGTGCAGGTCGCAGATCGCCTCGACGATGCCGCCGAACTCGCCGCTGGAGAAGATCCCCCACATGCGCTGGAGCGTCGCCTCGGGCAGCTTCGACAGCCGGGAGTACATCCAGTCGCACATCCCGGACGCCAGGTCGAGCGCGCGGTCGTCGTCGGTGGCCAGGTACGCGTCCAGCAGGCCCCTGAGGATCTTGTGGGCGGTGTAGTAGGGCGCCCACACCTTTGTGTAGTCGGGGCCGGTCATCGACTCCAGCTGGATGAACTGGGTCTCCGGGTAGGCCGCGAGGAACCCGGGATGGCTCGGTCCGTCCCAGGTGCGGCGCAGGGTGGCGGTCAGGCCGCGTCCGGAGGCGTCCGCGAAGGTGCTCCCCGAGGTCTCGTCGAAGGCGTACGACGCGAGATCGCCGGCCGCCCGGCCGCTCTGCAATCCGGCGACCTCGTCGGCGGTCAGCGCACGCGACCAGACGTCGAAGCCGCCGAAGGCGCCCGCGAAGACGGGGTCGGACGCGTAGTGGGACCGGCCGAGCCAGTGGCCGGTGAGGGCGCCGAGGGCGGCCGGGGTGAGCGACACGGAGGTGTTGCGGGCCACGGCCGTGCCGTCGACGTACAGGGTGCCGGTGCCCCCGGCGAGGGTCACCGCGAGGTGGCTCCACCGGTTCAGGGGCAGCGCGGCCGTGCCGTCGAGTCCCTGCTCGCCGCCCGGCCCGCCGGTGGTGATGGCGAACCGGGGCACCCCGCTCGCGTTGCGGGCGGCCAGGTACAGATACCGGGTCGTGTCGTTGCCGCAGTCGAGGATCCGGGTCCAGGCGGCGTCATGGGTGGGCTTCACCCAGGCGGCCAGGGTGACCTCGGTGGCGCCGCCGAGCACGCCGGAGGGCAGATCGACGTACTGGTAGGAGCCGCGGACGTTCTCCACGGCCGTACCGAATCTCCCGTCGGTGCTCAGGACGGCGGGATCGTGCCGCAGGGCCTCGCGCACCTCCGTCAGCGCGCCGACCGCCGTGCGGAGCCGGTCGGCGAACACCTGCTCCGCGGTGCTCGCGTACGCCTGGGAGAGCATGGTCAGGAAGTGCCCGGTGTAGTGGCCGCGCAGATTGCCGTTGGCCTCTCCGTCCAAACCCTCCCAGCCGCCGGGGGCGACCGCGCCGAGGGTGGAGAGGCCGGCGTTGGCGCGGAAGACCTGGAGCAGCCGGTTCACGTCGTAGCCGCGGGCGTGGTCGAGCATCAGCTGCCGCTTGGCTGCGAAGACACCGGCGCCGAGCGCGACGTCCTCGAGGCCGAAGGGCCGGAGCGACCAGGCGGCCGAGGGCGGGAGCGCGGCGGCCGAGGCCCCCGCCGCGGCGGTGGCGGATATCGCGGGGACGGCCGCCGTGAGCATCGCGCTCTGGAGCAGGATCCGTCGGGTGAGGGGCGGTGCCATGTGCTGCTCCTCCGGTCCACAGGGGATCGACACGTCCGTTCGATATCACGAACGGTGCACGGATGGTCGACCAGACGCTAGAGGGGTGACGGGGGAGCGTCAACGGTCCTGACGGGACGGAAAGTTGCGGAGGCGGACGCTACTTCGCGGCCGCTCGCCCGATCGACTCCACCAGGGGCAGCAGCCGGTGCGGCACGCGCTCGCGCAGCGCGACCTCGCTGCGGGTGCGGACCACGCCGGGCAGGCTGATCAGCTTCTGGATCACGTCCTCCAGGTGCGCGTTGTCGCGCGCCACGACCCGGGTGATGAGGTCGCCGCCGCCGGTGATGGAGAACGCCTCGACGATCTCCGGTACGGCGGCCAGCGCGTCGCCCACGTCGTCGAGGTGTCCCTGGGTGACCTCGATGTGCACGAACGCGAGCACCGGGTGGCCCAGCGCGGCGGGGGAGAGCGAGGGCGCCGCTCCGGTGATCACGCCGTCCCGCTCCAGCCGGTCGAGGCGGGCCTGAAGGGTGCCGCGCGCGACGCCGAGGAGCCGGGCGTACTCCCGCACGCTCGTCCGCGGCTGCTCGAGCAGCAGGCGCAGGATGCGGGTGTCCAGCTCGTCCACGGCCATCCGGCGGGCCTCCTCGTCGCACGTTCGTGATCAGCGCCGACTGTACCAATGGCCCAGCATGACGGCCGGGGCCCGCACCACCGGCCGGGTGGACGCCGCCGCCGAAGCCGTCGGCGGGAGTGTGCCGATGGCAGGCTGTTGGCGAGGGGATCCCGACCTGGAGTGAGCCATTGGCCCAGTCGAACCAGACTCGGTTGAACCACCAGCCCCCCGGATGCTCAAATGGCGGAGTCGATGGCGCTGCGGACCCCCGCGGCGCCATTCTCATGTCGCGGTATGTCGCGGTACACCAGGGTGGGGAAAGGGCGGGGCAGCTTGCTGAAGAGGGCGTTCGTGGCACCGGATCCCGGACGGATGCGACTGCGGTTCGCCTCCCGGGCCGTGCTCGGCATCGGGCTGGCCGTCGCGCTGTGCGGGCCGGCCGGGCTTTCGCTGGTGGCGGCCGTCACCGGTGGCCTGGCCGCGCTGCTCGCGCTGTTCACGGTGACGGACCCGACGGTGCGCGGACAGGCCGTGACCACCGCCCTGCTCCCGGTCGTCGGGCTGCCGGTGCTGGCGCTCGCGGCCGTCCTGCACGAGGTGCCCGTCGCCCGTGACGCGGCCTTCCTCGCCGTGGTCGGGGCCGGGGTGTACGCACGGCGCTGGGGGCCGCGCGGGCACTCGCTCGGGGTGTTCGCGTTCATGACCTTCTTCGCCGCCCAGTTCCTGCACACCGTCCCCGGTCAGCTGCCCGAGCTGTGCGCGGCCGTCCTGCTGTCGATCGCCGCGTCGTCCGCGGTGCGGTTCGGGGTGTGGCCCTACGAACGACGGCACCCGGCGCCCGCGACCGTCGCCCCGCCGAGCGGCGGCACCGGACTGGCGCGGATCACCACGCGGCAGGCGACGCAGGCGACCGTGGGCGCCGGGATCGCCCTCGTCGTCGGACAGGCCCTGTCGGACCAGCGGTGGTACTGGGCCGTGGGCGCCACCTGGTGGGTGTTCGTGAACACCACCTCGCGCGGCGAGACCCTCGTGCGGGGGTTCCGGCGGTTCCTGGGGACCGTTCTCGGGATCGTGCTGGGTCTGGTCGTGGCCCTGCCCCTGCACGGCGAGCCGGTGGCGACAGCCGTGGTCGTCGCGGTCGGCGTCTTCGGGATCTTCTACTCGGCCGCCGTGTCGTACACCTGGATGATGCTCGCCGTCACCGTCATGGCGAGCGCCCTGTACGGGCTGCTCGGCCTGCTCGACCCGGCGCTGCTCGCCCTGCGGGTGACCGAGACGGCCGTCGGGGCGCTGGGGGCCGCACTGGCGGTGCTGCTGGTGCTCCCGGTGACCACGCACTCCGTCACCGACGCCTGGGTGGAGCGCGCCCTGCGCTGTGTGCACCTGTGCACCGCAGAGGCCGCCGCCCGGCTCGCGGGTTCCGAGGCGGCGGACCCGGCCCGGCGGGTGGTCGAACTGGAGCAGATCCTCGCCCGGGTCCGGCTGTCGCTGGCGCCGCTGGTGCATCCGCTCAGCCCCCTGCGGGCGCGCAAGGGCCGGGCCCGGCACGTGCTGGAGCTGCTCGACGACTGTGCCCGCGAGGTGCGCGGGCTGGCCTCGGTCGCCGCGGACCCCGAGGCCTCGCACGACGCACGGCTCGTCGCCGCCTGCTGGCGGGTGGAGTCCGCGGTCGAGGCCCTCACCGCCACACCGGTCGAGGCCGTCACCGCCACACCGGTCGAGGCCGTCACCGCCACACCGGTCGAGGCCCACACCGCCACACCGGCCGAGGGACGGGCGCATCCCGCCGAAACCGTCGCCGTACCGCTCGGCGCGGGGTCGGAACCGGTGCTGGCCCACCTCCACGCCCTGGAGCGGGCTCTTCTCGAGCTCGCGGTGCCCCTGCGCGGCGCGGCCCGCGCCCCGGCCGGCGTCTGAGCGGACGCGGACCTCTCGGCGCGGCGGCCCGCGGACCGGGCGCGCCGGGCCGCACCCACCGCAAGGGTCGCCGCACCGCTCGGCGCCTGAGCGGACGCGGCACCCGGACGTGGTACTCGGACGCGGTGGCCCGCCGGTCGGGGGCCGTCGGGCGGCCGGGTAAGCGCGCCTGGTCTAGACCGCTGGTGATCGACTGCTACGGTCACCCCGAGCAGCAGCGTCAGCAGCGGCAGCGGCGACCCGGGAGGGGACAGCGGTGGCAGACCTCGGCGGAAGGCGACGGCGGGCGTTCATCGGCTCGTTCACGGCGGCTGGAGGGCCCGGGATCGTGGCCGCCGCCGTGGACCCGGTCAGCGGCGCGCTGACCGTCCTGAGCAGCGTGAACGGCGTCCCCGACCCCTCGTATCTGGCCCTGTCGCCCACCGGGGAGACGCTGTACGCGGTCAGCGAGACGGCGGACGGCGCGGTGGCCGCGTACCGGGTGACGGGCGACGCGCCGGAGCAGACCGGGCCACCGGTGCCGGTCGGCGGCAGCGGCCCCACCCACCTCAGCGTCTTCGACGGACACGTCCTCACCGCCAACTACGGCTCCGGCAGCGTCACCGCCGTCCCGGTCCGCGCCGACGGCACCCTCGCCCGCGTCGCCTCCGGCGTCCTGCGGCACACCGGCTCGGGCCCGCACACGCGACGCCAGCAGGGCCCGCACGCCCACCAGGTGCAGCCCGACCCGAGTGGCCGCTGGGCGGTCAGCGTGGACCTCGGGACGGATTCCGTACGGGTGTGCGCCCTGCGCGACGGCAGCCCCGTCCTGCACCGTGAGCACGCGCTGCGCCCCGGCTCCGGACCTCGCCACCTGGCCTTCCATCCGGGGGGCGGCTACGCCTACGTGGTCAACGAGCTCACCCCGACCGTCACCGTCTGCCGCTGGGACGCCTCGGACGGCTCGCTGAAGCCGCTGGCCGAGTCCGCCGTCCTGCCCGGCGCCCCGGCCGGGGACGCCTACCCCTCGGGCCTCGCCGTCTCGCCCGACGGCCGGTTCGTCTGGACCGCCACCCGGGGCGAGGACGTGCTCTCCGTGTTCGCCGTGGAGGGCGCGGGGGAGATGCTGCGGCTGGTCGGGACCGTGCCCTGCGCCGGACACTGGCCGCGGGCCGTCGCCGAGTCCGGCGGTTTCCTGTACGTCGCGAACGAACGCTCGGGCGACGTCACCTGGTTCTCCCTCGACCCGGCGACCGGTCTGCCCCGGCGGGCCGGCTCGATCGCGGTCCCCGCCGCCTCCTGCGTAATCCTCGGCTGACCCGCACCGCCGACCCGCACCGCCGAGCGGCCTCGCGCCGGCCCGGGGGACGCGAAGGGCCCGCTCCACACCCGGAGCGGGCCCTTCGTTCGTACGGCGTCCGTGCGTTCGGCTCAGCGGACCGGCGCGCCCTGGGGCTGCGGCGGGGCGATACCGAGGGCGGTCGTGTACTTGGCCAGCGCGAGCTTGCCGATGGCCGGGTACGGGCCGAGCGCCTCGGCGGCGGCACAACCGGCTTCCCTGGCCGCCTCCGCGACCAGCGTGGCGTCGATCTCCGGTCCGATCAGGTAGGGCGCCAGCGCAAGCTGCTGGGAGCCGGAGGAGCGCAGCTGCTCGGCGACGGAGGCGATGGAGCCCTCCTGGTCGAGAGCCGCGGCCATCACCGGCACGGCGAGGCGCGCGGCGAGCAGCATGCCGGTGATCCCGGCGGCCTGCACGGCCTCATCGCCGCCCACGGAGGCGAGGATGATGCCGTCCGCGGCCGTCGCCACGGTGAACAGCCGGGCGCGGTCGGCGCGGGCCAGACCGGCCTCGGACAGCCGCACGTGCAGGGCCTCGGCGAGCAGCGGGTGCGGGCCGAGCACATCGGTCAGCTCGGCCGCGATCCGGCTCTCCATGACGGCCTGGCGGACCTGGCGCAGCAGCGCGCCGTCGGGACCGGCCAGCAGCGGCACGACGACGCCCACCGGGCCGTCGGGCTCCTTGACGTCCAGTCCGGCGGCACGGGCCTGCTCGAAGCGGGCGGTGCGTTCACCGGCGGCGTGCGCGAGAACGGACTGGAGGGTGGGGAAACCGTTGTCGTCCCCGTCCAGGTAACCGATGCGTGCGTCGAGGCCGGGCAGCTCGGAGCGGGCGATGCTCACGATCTCCTCGGCGAGACCGCGCGTGGCGGCACTCGGCGGACCAGGCACCGCGAGGACGAGCGCGGGCGCGCCCTCGGGAGCCGCCACCGGCTCGGGTCGGCGGTGCCGCCCAGGCTGGCGAGGCCGCGGCATTCGTACTGGCAGGCCGGACGCGGGCCCAGTGGGGGAGCTCATGGCGACGCATGTTACTGGCTTCCTGGGCTCCCCTGTTCGGGGAGGGTGCACGTGAGCGGTATCCGTCCGGTTTTGTCTGATGAGTTACGTACGGATCAGAAGTGATCAGCGTGTTTTCCAGGCGACTTGCCCTCGGAGGCGGTAATCCCCCTTTTGGGGCATGACGTACGTTCCCTACGCACGATGCATCAGAGGGGGTTCGCCGGGCACTCCACCGAGAACAGGCTCTCCTCGCGCGGCAGCGTGAGCGTGCCCGTCGCCAGCGCGGTGGCGATGCGCACGGCGCCGTCCAGCGGATCGCCCTCGGCGGGCACCTGCAGGGCATGCGGCAGCAGCCGCGCGAGCTCCTCCTCCAGCGGGACGAGGAGCGGGTGGCCCATCCTGAACAGACCGCCGGTGAGGGCGATCCGGGGCTCTCCGCCGGCCGGACAGACGGCGGCGGCCGACTCGGCCATGTGCCGGGCCGCGGTGCGCAGAATGCCGGCGGCGACCGGGTCGTCCTCCTGGCCGCAGGCGGCCACCTGCGGCGCGAAGGAGGCGAGGACGGCCGGCCGGTCCGCGCGCGGGTACAGCAGACCGGGCAGCGCGGTCATCGGCCCGAACCGCTCCTCGGCCCGGGCCAGCAGCGCGGCCGACCCGCCGGGCCGCCCGTCGTAGGCGCGCAGGGCGGCTTCCAGACCGGCCCGCCCGATCCACGCGCCGCCGCCGCAGTCGCCCAGCAGATGGCCCCAGCCGTCCGCCCGCTGCCATGCCGTCAGGTCCGTCCCGATCGCGATCAGGCCCGTACCCGCGGCCACCACGACGCCCGGCCGTGCTCCGAGCGCACCGACGTAGGCGGTGACGGCATCGGCGACGAGCGCGGTGGTCCGGACGCCGAACTCCCGCGCCAGGGCGCCCGGGAGCTCCGCGCGCAGCGCGTCGCCCAGGGTGCTGAGCCCCGCCGCGCCCACGACCGCCGTAGCGGGCCGGAGGACACCAGTCGAGGCCGACAACGCCCTGACCAGCGGTGTCAGTTGGGACATCAGATGGTCCGGGTCGATGCCCCGCGCGCCGGTGCGCACGGGTACCGGGGACGAGCGCTGGGCGAGCGCACCGCGCTCGGCGGTCCCCAGGACGACCCGGAGACCTGATCCGCCCGAGTCCACGGCGAGGATGCCGCTGCCGGAGCCGACCGCAGTGCCGGAGCCGACCGCGGTGCCGGTCCAGGCCCCGTCGCCCGGACCGGCTCCGCCGGTCACGGCAGGCGCCAGTCCACCGGCTGACCTCCCTGCCGGACCAGCAGGTCGTTCGCCCTGCTGAACGGCCGTGAGCCGAAGAACCCGCGGTCCGCCGACATGGGGGAGGGGTGCGCGGACTCCACCGAGGGCAGGTCCCCGAGCAGCGGACGCAGATTGCGGGCGTCCCGGCCCCAGAGCACGGACACCAGGGGCTTGCCGCGCGCCGCCAGCGCCCGGATCGCCTGTTCGGTGACCTCCTCCCAGCCCTTCCCGCGATGTGCCGCCGGCTTGCGCGGAGCCGTGGTGAGCGCCCTGTTGAGCAGCAGCACCCCCTGCTGCGTCCACGGAGTCAGGTCGCCGTTGGACGGCTGGGGCAGGCCCAGGTCGGTGTTCAGCTCCCGGTATATGTTGATCAGGCTGCCGGGCAGCGGGCGGACCTCCGGAGCGACCGAGAACGACAGACCCACCGCGTGCCCGGGTGTCGGATACGGGTCCTGTCCGACGATCAGGACGCGGACGTCGTCGAAAGGCTGCTGGAAGGCCCGCAGGACGTTCTGTCCGGCAGGGAGGTAGGTGCGTCCCGCGGCGATCTCCGCGCGCAGGAAGTCGCCCATCTCGGCGATCTTCCCGGCGACGGGACCAAGGGCCTCGGCCCAGCCCGGTTCGACGATGTCATGCAAGGGTCGTGGTGCCACGGCGTCACCCTACTGCCGTACACACGTCGCTGATCAACCGATGGCCAAGACCGGACGGCCGCCCCTCGCGCACGGGTCGGCTCATCCGACCACCGCGGCCCGTACACACAGGACGTCCGGCAGATGTGCGGCCAACTGCCGCCAGCTGTCGCCGTCGTCGGCCGAGGCGAACACCTCGCCGTTGCGGTTGCCGAAGTACACGCCCGCCGGGTCCCCGTCGTCCGTGCAGAGAGCGTCGCGCAGCACCGTGCCGTAGTGGTCCTCCCGCGGCAGGCCGGCCGTGAGCGGTTCCCAGCTCTCGCCCGCGTCCGAGGTGCGGAAGACCCGGCACCGGTGGTCGGCGGGCACCCGGTCCGCGTCGGCGTTGATCGGGAACACGTACGCCGTGTTTCCGCGCGTCGGGTGCGCGGCGACGGCGAAGCCGAAGGTGGAGGGCAGGCCCGCGCCGATGTCGGTCCACTGCCCGCCCCCGTCGTCGCTCCGGTAGACCCCCCAGTGGTTCTGGAGGTAGAGACGGTCCGGATTCACCGCGTCCCTCGCGACCTTGTGCACGCACTGGCCGAACTCGGGGTTCGGATCCGGCAGGAAGACCGCGGAGACACCGGAGTTGGCGGGCGCCCAGCTCGTGCCGCCGTCGCTCGTGCGGAACACCCCGGCGGTGGACACGGCCACGGTCACCGACCGCGGGTCGCGCGTGTCGGTGAGCACCGTGTGCAGGCCCTCCCCGCCGCCGCCCGGCACCCACTTCGAACGCGTCGGGTGCTCCCACAGGGGGCGGACCAGCTCGAAGCTCTCGCCGCGGTCCTCCGAGCGGTACAGGGCGGCCGGTTCCGTGCCCGCGTACACCACGCCGGGCTCGGCGGCCGCCGGGTGCAGTTGCCACACCCGCTCCAGCGAGGCATCCGTGTCCTGCGGGAACTTGACGGCGGGGGCGGCCGGTTCGGTCCAGGTCCGGCCGAGGTCGTCGGAGTGGAACACCGACGGGCCCCAGTGCGCGCTGTCGCCGCCGGCCAGCAGCCGCGGGCGGTCGCCGCGGGTGTCGATGGCGACCGAGTAGATCGCCTGCGCGTTGAAGTAGGGGGATTCGTCGAACTCCCATGTGCCACCGCGCCGGCGCCCCATGAACAGGCCCTTGCGCGTGCCCACGGCAAGCAGTGTCTCGGTCATGCCCGATCACCTCCGCTGTGTCCTTGACGTCTTTGTCCCAGACACCGGCCAGTCTGCACCCCGCCACTGACAGTCACCTCTGGAAACGCCGTCGCCGCAGGTCACAGCGGCGACGGCGGTCCGGGAGCGCAAGACCTCGGCCACTTTCAGCGGGACGCCTGCGCGGGCGCCGGGCCCGTGGCACCGTCGGGACGAGGGATTCGCCCTGAGCATCAGGCCCGCCCGCCCCGTATGGGAGGGCGGCCGGGATGTTCATGCGCTCATGAGGAGGAAGCCTTCGATGGCGTTCCGTGGTCCGAAGGTGTGGCTGTGGCGCTGGCGGCGCAACCCGCTCAAGCGCCGCGCCGACACGGTGGAGGCCTGGGTCGTGCTCGGCGCGTGGGCGCTGACCGTCCTCGCCGGGGTGCTGGCGGGGTGGGCGACCTCGGGGGCCGTCGAACACGGTCTGGCGCGGGAACGCGTCGAGTGGCGGCCCCTCCTGGGGCGGCTGACCGAGCAGGCCCCGGGCAAAACCGCCGTGAACGGCTCCGCCGTCGGTGATCAGGTGTGGGCGAAGGTCGGCTGGACCGGACCGGACGGTTCCCCGCACCAGGGCCAGGTCCGGGTCGGCCCGGGCAGCGCCGCGGGCACCCCCGTCACGGTCTGGACGGACCGGCAGGGCCGCCTGGTGACGAAACCGGCCACCGCCGCCCAGGCCAGACTGCGCGCCTCCCTCGTCGGCGGCCTGGCGGGAGTCGGCGCGGCCGTCCTCCCCTTCGCGGGCGGCCGCGTCCTGCGGGGCCGGATGGAACGCCGGCGCGTGGAGCAGTGGGACACCGACTGGGCCCGCTTCGACGCGCTCTGGGGCCGCCCGACGGGCTGACCCGACGACCCCCTCGCGCTCCCGCCCGGAAGGAGACCCGACGACCGGGCGGGAGCGCGAGCGGCCGAGGGGGCCCGGCGACGGCTCACACGTGAGAGACGTCAGCTCGTGCCGGGAAGACTCCGCTCCAGGATCCCGTCGAGGTCGGCGCCGTCCGGGAGTGTGCCGAAGGCGTACCCCCAGTCGCCGCCCAGCCGCGTCGCGCAGAACGCGTCGGCGACGGCGGGCGGGGCGTGCCGGACCAGGAGCGAGGCCTGGAGGGTGAGGGCCATCTGCTCCACCAGTCGGCGGGCGCCGGCCGCAGTCGCCTCGCCCAGCCGGGTCCGCAGCCGCGAGACGGCGGCGTCGAGGCGGGCGTCCGCGCCCCGCGCCAGGGCGAGTTCGCCGAACAGGGCGTCCGCCGTCGCCGGTTCGCGGGTCAACGCCCGCAGCACGTCGAGGGCGTTGACGTTGCCCGAGCCCTCCCAGATGGACAGCAGGGGCGCCTCGCGGTAGTGGCGGGGCATTCCGGAGTCCTCCACGTAGCCGTTGCCGCCGAGGCACTCCAGGGCCTCCGCGGTGAACGCCGGACCCCGTTTGGTCACCCAGTACTTGCCGACCGCGGTGGCGATCCGCCGGAACGCCCGCTCGGCATCCGTGCCGTCGTCTCCGCGCACCGTCCGGTCGGCCGCACCGGCCAGCCGCAGGGTGAGCGTGGTGGCGGCCTCCGACTCCAGCGCCAGGTCGGCCAGCACGTTGCGCATCAGCGGCTGGTCCAGCAGCCGCGCCCCGAACGCGCTGCGGTGCCGCACGTGGTGCCCCGCCTCCACGAGCGTCTTGCGCATCAGCGTCGCCGACATCATCACGCAGTCCAGGCGCGTGCAGTTGACCATCTCGATGATGGTCTTCACGCCCTGTCCCTCGGGCCCGACCAGCCAGGCCACGGTCCCGTCGAACTCGGGCTCGGAGGACGCGTTGGAGCGGTTGCCCAGCTTGTCCTTCAGCCGCTGGACGCGGAAGGTGTTGCGGGTGCCGTCGGGCAGCACACGCGGCACCAGGAAGCACGAGAGCCCGTCCGGCGCCTGTGCCAGCACCAGGAAGACGTCGCACATCGGTGCCGACGTGAACCACTTGTGCCCGCGCAGGGTGTACACGCCGGGCTCCGCCGTGGGCAGGGCCGTCGTCGTGTTCGTCCGGACGTCGGAGCCGCCCTGCTTCTCGGTCATCCCCATGCCCGCGAGCAGCCCGCGCTTCTGCGTCGGCACCCGCAGCCCCGGCTCGTACACCCGGCCGGTCAGCAGCGGCTCGTAGACGGCGGCGAGGTCCGGCTGCCGGCGCAGCGCGGGGACGGCCGCATAGGTCATCGACGTGGGGCAGCCGTGCCCGGCGTCCGTGTGCCCCCAGGCGAGACCGCCCGCCGTGCGCGCCACATGGGCGCCCGGCCGGTCGTCCGCCCAGGGCGCGCCGGCCAGCCCCTCCGCGACCGCGACCCGCATCAGCTCGTGCCAGCTGGGATGGAAGTCGACCTCGTCGACACGGTGCCCGTAGCGGTCGTGCGTGCGCAGGACGGGTTCGTGCCGGTTGGCCAGCTCGCCCCACTCCTGCGCCTCGACGCCGCCCGCCAGCAGACCGATCCGGCGGACGTCCGGCTCCGCCCATCCGGCGCCCTCCCGGCGCAGCCCCTCCAGCAGGGCGACGTCGTCGGAGGCGTCGTACGGGGCCAGGGGCGGAGGCTGATTGGTGACGTCGTGCGTGGCGATGTCGGGCGTGGCGTACGACGGGACGGGCGGCGCAGGCCGGGCCTGCGGCTGGGAGAGTATCTGGGCCATACGGCCATGTTGCACTTTTCCTACGGCTGTAGCAATAGTGCAACATTGGAGCCGCACGTACAGTACGGCCTCATGCGGATGAACGTGACGGCGCAGCCCGGCGAGGTCGACCTGCCCCCGCTGTCCGCGCGGTCGGTGGTCCTGAGTCTGCTGCTGGGCACGCATCCGCCCGAGATGGCGGCGAAGGACCTGGTACGCGGGGTGGAGCCGTTCGGCGTCGGCGGATCGACGGTGCGGGCGGCGCTCAGCCGGATGGTGGCGGCGGGCGACCTGCGGCGGACGGACGGCGTCTACCGGCTCAGCGACCGGCTGCTGGAGCGCCAGCGCCGCCAGGACGACGCCGTGCACCCGGACACGCGCGCGTGGGACGGCACGTGGGAGATGGCCGTCATCACCGCGACCGGCCGCGGCCCCGCCGAGCGCGCCGAGCTGCGCGGCCGGTTGGCCGCCCTCCGGCTCGCCGAGCTCCGCGAGGGGGTCTGGCTGCGGCCCGCCAATCTGGGCCGGCCCTGGCCCGCCGATCTCGGGGACGTGCTCCAGCACTTCATTGCCCGCCCCGGTCCGCCCGCCCCCGGCCTGGCCGCCGGACTGTGGCCGCTCGACGCGTGGGCGCGGACGGCCCGGGTCCTGCTGGACCACGTCGAGGGCACCCAGCGGCCCGCCGACCGCTTCACGGCCCTCGCGGCGGTCGTACGGCATCTCCTCGCCGACCCGGTGCTGCCGGCCGGACTCCTGCCCGCCGACTGGCCGGGGCCGGCCCTGCGCACCGCCTACGGTCACTACCGGCGAGAACTCGTCGCCACCGCGTCGCGGGCGGGCGCATAGGTACGGCGGCCGTGCGAAGCGCCGTGCGGGGACGCTTCGTACGGCCGCCTTCCTACCGTGGGGGGACCGGTGGGGAGTTGGCTACTTGTAGGTGATGTCGGACGACGCGTACTTGCAGTAAGTACCGTCCGCGCTGGTCCCGTTGGTGGTCGGCTCGGCTCCCGTGTTGTTGCCGATGTACTTCTGGCACGGGATGATCTTCTTGCTGCTGTCCCCGACGATCGTGATCTTCTTCAGGGTCGCGCTGTCGCCGTAGTTGGTGTTGATGCCGACGAGCTTGTTGCCCGAGTAGGTCGCCTCGATGGTGTTGAGGTTGATCGTCCGCTTGTACTGCGTCGAGCAGTTGCCGCAGGAGCGGATGAAGGTGCCGAAGGTCTGCACCGCGAAGTTGGAGACGTTCAGCGTGCCGGCGCCGTTGAACTGGAACACCTTGTCGCTGGCCGACCGCGCGCCACCGCCCGAGACGGTGTACACGTTGGACGACGAGGAGCCGCGGAAGGTCGCCGCGTCCTCGCCGACGTCCTCCCACCAGACGTTCTGAAGGGTGCAGGCACCCTTGCAGTGGATGCCGTCGGCGGCGGGGGCGCCGATGATGACGTTCTTGAGCACCGCGCCGGCGGCCAGTTCCAGGATCGGCCCCTGGTCCTCGTCCTGACTGCCGCTGCCCAGGTCGCCGGTGCCGTAGAGGCGGATCATCCCGTAGTCCTTGGTGCCGGACACCGCGATGGTGGAGGAGACCGCCTGGCTGCCGGTCGCGCTGGGCCAGGTGGCGGCGTTCGCCGGAGTCAGCGCCCCGGTAGTCATGATCATGCCAACCGAAAGCGCGAGGGCGGCGAGAGCGCCCGTCAGAGTGCGCCGTCGGCGCGGCAGTGCTGGTGAAGTCATGTCCCGATGCCTTCTTCCAGGTGGGGGATGGTGAGAGTGCTCCGGGCGGCCGGAGTGTTCCGGGCGGCCTCGGCCGTGCGGCCGCACGCGACGGGGGCAGACGTTTGCGCCTGTGTACGCGGGGGCCCTGTACGCATGCGGTGCGTCCCTTCGTGGGGAGGGGAGTTGGTCAGGTAAGTGAATGTCGCGCGCCATGTGGAACGCCCTGTGCGAGCAGTGCGGCCCTTTGTGGGTCTGGGGGGAGCGGCTCGGTCACACTGCTGAACGGAACGTAGGGGGCAAGCGCTTTCTAGTCAACGCTTTGCGCAGAACGCATTCGGCCACTCGGCCAGGCCCCGGCCAACCAGTAAGGGCTTGCCGGGAGTTGCCGTGGGAGCGCTTCCATGGCAAGCGCGTGCATGTCACCATGCGGTGCGGAACCCCCTTCGCGAGTGTCGGAGAGGGGCATGTGTCCCGGTCTGTCCACGCGCACCGCGCCACCCGCCGAGCCGTCGATTCCCTCTCGCGCACCCCATGTACGACGTCCCCCGAGCCGCTACCAGAAAGGGACAGGCGCATGCCGAACTCCCCCGGGAGAGCCTTGCGTTCGTTATGCGGGGCATTGCTGCTCCTGCTCACCGCCGCTCTTCTCACCGCTCCCGCCGCCTCCGCCCGCCCGCAGGCCGCCGCGCCGGTCCCGGCGGCCACCCTCACCGAGGTCACCGGCTTCGGCGCCAATCCCAGCAATCTCCAGATGTACGTCTACGCACCGGCCAACGTCACCGCTCACCCGCCGGTGCTCGTCGCGGTGCACTGGTGCGGCGGCTCCGGGCCCGCGATGTACTCCGGCACCGAGTACTCCCAACTCGCCGACCGGTACGGGTTCGTGGTGGTCTACCCGTCCGTCACCCGGAGCAGCAAGTGCTTCGACGTCTCCTCGCCCCAGGCGCTCCGGCGCGGCGGCGGCAGCGACCCGGTCGGCGTCAAGTCGATGATCGACTGGGTGACCGCCGCCTACGCGGCCGACACCGGCCGCGTCTACGCCACCGGTATCTCCTCCGGGGCGATGATGACCAACGTCCTGCTCGGCGACTACCCCGACGTGTTCGCCGCCGGTTCCGCCTTCTCGGGGGTGCCCTTCGGCTGCTTCGCCACCACCGACGGCTCCGAGTGGAACAGTGCCTGCTCCGGCGGCACCGTGATCCACCCGGCGCAGGAGTGGGGCGACCTCGTTCGCGCGGCCTACCCCGGCTACACCGGGTCCCGGCCGCGTATGCAGCTGTGGCACGGCACCGAGGACGACGTGCTGCGCTACCCCAACTTCGGTGAGGAGATCAAGCAGTGGACCGACGTGCGGGGGGTGAGCCAGACCCCGGCCGCCACCGACTCGCCCGTCTCGGGCTGGACCCGCACCCGGTACGGCGGCACGGGTGACCAGGCCCCCGTGGAGGCCGTCAGCCTCCAGGGCGTCGGCCACAACCTGTACGCCTGGGGCATGGCCGCCCGCGTGATCACCTTCTTCGGCCTGGACGCCGCCGGCCCGACCCCCCAGCCCCAGCCCGGCGGCTGCCGGGTGACCGCGACGACCAACGCCTGGAACACCGGTCTGACCGCCTCCGTGACCCTGACCAACACCGGTACCACCACGGTCGACGGCTGGCGGCTCGGCTTCACCCTGCCCTCCGGCCAGGCCATCACCAACGGCTGGGGCGCCACCTACGCACCGGCCTCGGGAGCGGTGACGGCGACCAACGCCACGTACAACGGCACGCTCGCCCCCAACGCGAGCGTCACCATCGGCTACCAGGCGAACCACACCGGCAACAGCGCGGCGCCCGGCGCCTTCACGCTCAACGGAGCCACCTGCGGCGCGAGTTGATGTTCCGTGGGCGGCCGGTGAGCCCGGCCGCCCACGGTCGTCTAGACGGCCTCTTGCCTCGACTTCTCCGGCACGTCCCCGACGGGCTCCTCGCCGCCGGCCGGCCGGACGACCGTCTCTGGCGCCGGACCGGCCTTCGAGGGCAGGTGGTTGAAGAGCAGGTTCAGGACGATCGCCGTCAGGCAGCCGGCGCTGATACCGCTGTTCATCACCGTCCGGAACCAGTCGGGGAACTGCTCGTAGATCGTCGGCACGCCGACCGGCAGCACGCCCATCGCGACCGACACGGCCACCACCGTCAGGTTGTGGTTCCCCTCGAAGTCGACCTCGGCCAGCGTCCGCAGACCGCTCGCGGCGACCGTCCCGAACATCACCAGCCCCGCCCCGCCGAGGACCGGCGCCGGAACGGCGGCCACCACCGCACCCAGCTTGGGCAGCAGGCCCAGCAGCACGAGGATGCCGCCCGCGGTGGCGACGACCCAGCGGCTGCGCACCCGGGTCATGCCCACCAGGCCGACGTTCTGCGCGTACGCCGTATAGGGGAAGGTGTTGAAGACACCGCCGAGGACGGTCGACAGGCCGTCGGCGCGCAGCCCGTCGGAGAGGCTGCGCGGCTCGACCTTGCGGCCGGTCATCTCGCCGACCCCGATCAGGTCACCGGTGGTCTCGGTCATCGTGACCAGCGCCACGACCAGCATCGAGATGATCGCCGACGCCTCGAAGGCGGGCGCGCCGAAGTGGAACGGCGTACTGATCCCGACCCAGTCGGCGCCCCCGACGCCGTCGAAGTCGGTGAACCCGAACGGTACCGAGACCGCGAGCCCCACCACGATGCCGATCAGCACCGCGATCCGGCTCAGGAACGCCGGCGCGAACCGCTGCACGGCGAGCACCACGGCGAGGACGAACGCGGCGAGTCCGATGTTCTTCGGTTCCCCGAAGTCCGCCGAACCGGCGCCGCCCGCCACCCAGTTGCCCGCGACCGGAAGCAGTGAGATGCCGATGATCAGGATGACGGTGCCGGTGACCAGCGGCGGGAAGAAGCGCAACAGCCTGCCGAACAGGGGCGCCAGCAGCATGATCGCGAGCCCGGCCACGATCACCGAACCGTAGATCGCGGGCAGTCCGCCGCCGGTCGTCCCGATCAGCACCATGGGGGAGACCGCCGCGAACGTACAGCCCTGCATGATCGGCAGCCGTACGCCGAACCGCCAGAAGCCGACGCACTGGATCAGCGTGGCGATGCCGCACACCAGCAGGTCGGCGGTGATCAGATACGCCAGGTCGGCGGGCGACAGCTTCATCGCACCGCCCACGATCAGGGGCACGGCCACCGCGCCCGCGTACATGGCGAGCACGTGTTGGAGGCCGAAGGCGGCCAACTGCCGTGCGGGTGGCACCTCGTCGACGGGATGAACGGGGGCGGTCAGGGTCATGGGCGCTCCAGGGCGGCGGCGGGGGCATCCGAACAGGGCCGGACGGGCCGGACAGGTCCAACGGACAGGACCGGCCGAACGGACGGGTCAGGCCGAACGGGGCCGGTCAGGCCCAACAGCACGAGAACGTACGGGGCTTAAACAGTTTGTTGATTTCACCGATGTTGCTGCTGTGTGTCCTGTACACCGATCCTGGCGGGACCCGCCGCCCTCCACAACGCCGCCCAGTCCGGCAGCTTCACCACACCCCGCCCCAGTGAGGCGCCCAGCGCCGCCTCCGCCCGCTCGATCGCCAGCCATCCCGCCCACTCGACGGGTTCGGCCCCGGCGGCCCGCAGCAGTTCGAGCGGATCACCCGGCAGCTCCCGCCGTACGAGGACGGGGCCGTCCTCCAGCAGGGAGGTCGCCGTCTCCTTCGCGCACGGCCGGTTGGTGCCGATCACCCCGGTGGGGCCCCGCTTGATCCAGCCCGCCACGTACTCGCCCGGTGCCACCACGCCCTCACGCAGGACCCGCCCCGCGAGATGCGGCACCGTGCCCCGCTCCGGATCGAACGGCAGACCCTCCAGCGGCACCCCGCGATAGCCCACCGACCGCAGGACCAGCTGTGCCTCGATGTCCTCGTACCGCCCGGTGCCGGTCACCCCGCCGTGCGCGTCCGGAAGGGTCCGCTCGAAACGCACCGCGCCCAACCGGCCGTCGTGGGCGAGCATTTCGACGGGCCGCAGGAAGAACCGGAGCCGGATCCGCCGCCGGGCGCCGGGGGCCGGCGGGTTCGCCGCCCAGGCGCGCAGCACCTCCACGTTGCGCCGCTGCGCCGCCGGCAGCGCGGAGGGATCGCCGTACGCCGGGTCCAGTGCCAGCTCGGTCTCGTCCACGACCACCTCGGTGTCCGGCAGGCCGGCCAGCTCGCGCAGCTCCTTGGTGGTGAAGCGGGCCTGCGACGGGCCGCGCCGCCCCACCATGTGGATCTCGCCGACCTCGCTCGCCGCCAGCGCGGTCAGTGCCGCCTGGGGCATGTCGGTCGGGGTGAGCTCGGCCGTCCGCCGGGCCAGGATCCGGGTGACGTCCACCGCCACGTTCCCGACGCCCACCACCACCGCCGAGCGGACGTCCCGCAGGAACCCGTCGGCGACGGTGTCCGGATGCGCGCTGTACCAGGACACGAACTCCGTCGCCGACCAGCTGCCCGGCAGCTCCTCGCCGGGCACGCCGAGGTGCCGGTCGGTCGCGGCGCCCACGCAGTACACGACCGCGTGGTACAGCTCCCGCAGCCGGGCCGCGGGCACCCCGCCCGTCCCGACCCTGATCCCGCCGAGGAAGCGCACCCGCTCGTGCTCGAGCACCGCGCGCAGATTGTTCTGCAGCGACTTGATCTTCTCGTGGTCCGGGGCGACGCCGTACCGCACCAGCCCGTACGGACACGGCAGCCGGTCCAGGACGTCGACGAGCACCTCGGGGTCCTGCTGGACCAGACTCTGGGCGGTGTAGACCCCACTCGGCCCTGAGCCGACGACGGCGACACGCAGCACGCGGAACTCCTTACCCAGGGGGACGGAGGAGATCGCTGGTGTCTCCAGCATCGCATCAGCGCGGCTCCGCTGACAGGGTGCTGTGCGCGCTCGATGCGTGCGTGTCCGTTCGTATGGAAAGTGATCATGCGGTTACGTTGCGTGTGTGCTAGAAGCATCGTTTCTTAATCTTTCTGATCGTTCCGCCGAGGACGGCACGGTGTCCGTGTGGCCCGCGTGGGTGGTCCAGGAAGCCGGGGGCGCCACGTCCTGGTTCCATGTGCGGCTGGGATTCGCCGACGGTGCGCGCGTGGAGCTGCTGGCCGTCGTCTGCGAGGGGCGGGTCTCCGTCGAGGACGTCCGCGCACAGCCGCCCCTGTCGCTCGTGGACCTGACGGTGCTCGCCGACTGGATCGAGGGGCCGCTGTTCGAGAGGTGCGACGAAGGCGGCGCCCTCGAAGCGGCGGGCGGGCAGGGCATCGGCGACACGGCAGACAGGCCGGACGCGGCGGACGCGGCGGACGCGGACGGCGGGTACGGCGCGGAGGGTGCGCGGGAGCCGGCCGTCGCCGGGGATGCCGACGAGGTGTTCGGCCCCCGGCGGGCCCGTCCGGCCTGGCCGCGCGGCATCGAGGGGCGGTGGCTGGTGGCGCAGGAGTACCGCGCGGCCCAGGAGGAGGGGGCGGACCCCGTCCTCGCGGTCATGTGCGCCACGGGACACAGCCGCCGCAGATCACTCAGGCTGATCGCCCAGGCGCGTGACGCGGGCTATCTGACCCCACGTCACGCCCGGCGCTGACGCCGCCCGCTCATTGGCGAGGACGACAGGCGACACCCGCTGAACGGACTCGTTGAACAGACCTGTTGCACTGAGAACAGATCTGTTGCACTGAGCCGTTGAAGGATCCCGCCCTCGACCGGCCCCGCCGACCGGCCTCGCCGACCGGTCCCGTTGGCCGGCCTCGCCGACCGGTCCCGCCGATCGGCCCCTTCGACGAGGCCGATCGGCGAGGTTCCGTTGGCCGGGGTGTCACTGCATCCCGCGCATCCGGGTGATCTCGCTCGTCTGCTGCGCGATCACATCGTCCGCCATCTCCTCGATCCGCACGTTGTTGCCCTGTGCCTTGACGTCCGCGGCCATGGTGAGGGCGCCCCCGTGGTGGGTGATCATCAGGGAGAGGAACAGCGCGTCGAACGCCTTGCCGCGGGCCGCGCGCAGCTGGGTCAGCTGTGCCTCGGTGGCCATTCCGGGCATCGCCGAGTGGTCGTGCTCGCCGCCCGTCTCGTCCTCGCCGTACGTCGTGAGCCAGCCCTTCATGGCTTGGATCTCCGGCCCCTGTGCGGCGCCTATCCGGGACGCGAGGCCCTTGACGGCCTTCGACTCGGCTTGTTTCGGGGCGAGTTCGGTCATCTCCAGGGCCTGGGCGTGGTGCTGGATCATCATCCGCGCGTACGCCACGTCGGCGGAGTTGGGCGTGTCGTCGTCGGCGCGTTGCTCGGCCGCGTCCTGGGCGGAGAGGGTCCGGTTCGTCTCGCCCGGCTTGCCCGGCGCGATCACCGAAGGGCCGCTCGCCGCACCCGACTTGGTGTCCGGCCCGGAGTCGCACCCCGCGAGGGCGAGGACGAGCAGCAGTGAGGCTGAGACGAGGGGCGCGCGGCGGACGAGCACAACGACCTCCTGAAGCGGGTGAGTTGAGGACGGGGGCGCCGTCCTCGTCTGGATCTTCGCACCATGGGTCGCACTACTGAACCGAAAGATTCATTACGAGTGCGTTGCCAGCCCTTGATATGTGCATGATGAAGACGATACTTCGGAGCACCGCGAACCGTTCCACGTGAACGGCGACAAGGGAGGACGCAGTGACCCTGTTGAACGACCTTCGAACGCGACGCAGACGGCTGGGAGTGGCCGCCGCGTGTACCGGACTGCTGGCCGCGCTCCTGACGGCCGTCCCGGCAGCCGCGACCCCCGACCCGGGGGACGGGCCCGCCGTGCAGCAGAAGGTGTCCGAGGGCGCCCGGGCCGAGGCGGCGGCCGCGATCGCCGACGGCGAGATACCGGGGCAGGACGAGATCGTCCGCTCCGCCAACATCGAGCACCTGACGAACATCCCGAAGGACGCCCTGCCGGGCACCAACTCGGACCTCGCCTTCCAGGGCAAGTACGCCTTCTCCGGCAACTACGACGGCTTCCGGGTCTTCGACATCAGCAACCCGAAGTCCCCCAAGACCGTGGCCCAGGTGCTCTGCCCCGGCTCGCAGAACGACATCTCCGTCTCGGGCGACCTGCTGTTCCTGTCCACCGACTCCTCGCGCAGCGACAGCAGTTGCAACAGCACCACGCAGCCGGTGACCGAGAAGTCCTCCTGGGAGGGCATGAAGGTCTTCGACATCAGCGACAAGGCGAACCCCAAGTACGTCGCCGCCGTCGAGACCGCCTGCGGCTCGCACACCCACACCCTGGTGCCCGAGCGCAAGAACGTCTACATCTACGTCTCCTCCTACTCGCCGAACGCCGCCTACCCGGACTGCCAGCCCCCGCACGACGGCATCTCGGTCATCAAGGTGCCGCGCAAGACGCCGGAGAAGGCCGCGATCGTCAGCTTCCCCGTGCTGTTCCCGGGGGAGGGCCCGGACGGCGGCGGCAACCCGGGTTCGCCCACCAACCCCGGGGTCTCCAAGACGACCGGCTGCCACGACATCACGGTCCTGCCCTCCAAGGATCTGGCGGCGGGCGCCTGCATGGGCGACGGCATCCTGTTCTCCATCAAGGACCCGGAGCACCCGAAGGTCATCGACCAGGTCCAGGACAACGTGAACTTCGCGTTCTGGCACTCGGCGACCTTCAACCAGAAGGCGAACAAGGTCGTGTTCACCGACGAGCTCGGCGGCGGGGGCGCGGCCACGTGCAACGCGGCGATCGGGCCGGACAAGGGCGCCGACGGCATCTACGACATCGTCGGCAAGGGCGACAAACGCAAGCTGGTCTTCCGCAGCTACTACAAGATCCCCCGCCACCAGGCGGACACCGAGAACTGCGTGGCCCACAACGGCTCGCTGATCCCGGTCAAGGGCAAGGACATCATGGTCCAGGCCTGGTACCAGGGCGGCGTCTCGGTCTGGGACTTCACCGACTCCTCGAAGCCCAAGGAGATCGCCTACTTCGAACGCGGTCCGCTCAACACCCAGGTGCTGACGGGCGGCGGCTCCTGGTCGGCGTACTACTACAACGGCTACATCTACTCCAACGACATCGCCAAGGGCTTCGACGTGCTGAAGCTCAGCGACCGGCGCACCGACCCGGCCAAGC
This sequence comes from Streptomyces sp. NPDC058295, assembly GCF_042880655.1. Taxonomy (NCBI): domain Bacteria; kingdom Bacillati; phylum Actinomycetota; class Actinomycetes; order Kitasatosporales; family Streptomycetaceae; genus Streptomyces; species Streptomyces sp. NPDC058295. Next base: position 199,615 of record NZ_JBHVYO010000007.1, on the reverse strand, counting down.
GGGTCCGTGTCCACGAGCTCAACGTCCAGACCCAGCCGGACTACTTCGACTGACCCTCGCTCCGCGGAGTCGTCGGGTCGGTCGCGAAGAAGCGCGACAGATCGGTGTCACCTCTCCCGCCGGACGCCTCGGCGTCCGGCGGGACCCCCTGCTCCCAGTCGAGCCGGTAGCGCGCGAACAGTTCGGCGCGCAGCGTCGTGAGCGGCAGGGGCACGTTCGGCAGCACCATCGCGTAGACCGCTCCCATCAGCTGGGAGCGCAGCATCGGGTAGTCGTGGTGGACGTCCTGCGAGCCGTGCCGGGCCGCGGTCTCCCGCAGCAGCTCGGCCAGCCGTTGCTGCTCCGGACACTGCACGAACCCCTCGGCCTGCAGTAGGCCCGCCATGTGCTGGCGCATCAGCACCGGGCGGTCCCGGGCCAGGCCCAGGATGCCGTCGATGGCCCGCGCCATCCGCTCCCGGCCGTCCTCGGTGCGCGGCTCCCGCTCCAGCGCCTCCTCCAGCGTGCGGTGCATCAGCCGGTGCACGGCGGACTGGACCAGCTGACGCTTGCCGGGGAAGTAGTAGGACACCAGACCGCGCGCCGAGCCGGCCCGGTCCGCGATGTCACCGAGCGTCGTCGCCTCGTAGCCGCGCTCGCCCACCAGCTCCACCGCGGCCTGAAGGAGCCGTTCCCGGGAACGCCGCCGCAATTCTTCATTGACCGAGGCGCTGCGCGGGGACATCCTGGAACTCCTGCGTTGACTGGCTGGCAGCCAACTATACTCAGGGTCGACCCGGTGAGGTTCCGCTTCGGAGCGCACCGGGCTGCCGCCTGCTCTGGGCGACGCGGGGGATCGTCCAGAGTGGGCGTGCTTTTCCCGTAATGGTGGCCTCAGGCGACCGTCGGTGGAGGACGGGCCGAGGCCGTCGGGTCGTCCCACCGGGTCCAGCTCGGGTCACCCCACCAGGTCCAGCACCGTCCGCAGCGCGTCCGGGCGTTCGGCCGCCGGCAGATGGTCCACGAAGTGCACCGCGCATCCGTTCTCCGGGCCCACGTAGCCGTACCGTCGACCGCCACCCCGGCAGGGTCACGGGGACCAGCGCCGGTGTGCCGCGATCGCCAGCGCCACCAGCAGGGCGCCCAGCAGCCAGCCGCCCAGGACGTCCGAGGGCCAGTGCACGCCCAGCCAGATCCGGGTCAGTCCCACGCCCGCCACGGAGACCACCGCCACCGCCAGCGCCGTACGCCACACGACAGGGGCGACGCCGTGCCGGTGCAGCAACCACAGCAGGAGACCGCACACCACCGTGGCCGTCAGGGCGTGCCCGGAGGGGTACGCCGCGTAGTGGGCGGAGTCGACCGGGTCCGGCCAGACCGGGCGGGCACGGCCCACCCCCGCCTTGAGGGACTGCTGGAGCAGTGTGCCCACCGCCGACGTGACGACCAGCCACCCGGCCGTCCACCACGCCCCGTGCCGCCACACCAGCCACACCGCGACCGCCGCGCCCAGCAGACGCATGGTCAGGGGGTCCCAGACCCAGTCCGTGAGGATGCGGCATGCCTGGGTGACGTCGGGGTCGGCGACGGCCCAGCGGTGGGTGGTGCGGGAGATGTCGCCGTCGGCGGAGATCAGGGGATGCCAGTCGGCCGCGACCAGGGCGAGGAGCAGGGCCGAACACAGCCCCAGGACCAGGGCGATCCGGAGCGGTGTGCGCAGAGCCGGGCGGCGGGGCGGGGAGTCGACGGGCGGATGGGGCATACGGAGATCCTCGCCGAACCATGGGGCCGGAAGCGAACTCGGGGTGCTCGGTCCGGGTTCCGGGGCGGCCGGCCCCCGTCCTGGCGTCGGTGGGGTGGTTTCTGACGCGGCTGCCCCGACCGCCGCGCCGGTCGTCCCGGCTACCGGGGTGGCCCGCCGTGGTTCGGAGGTGTCCGTCGCGGATCCTGGGTGGATCGCCTGATCAGGGGGCGGGTCGGGTCTGGGGCGGTTGAGCCGGCCGGGTGGGGACGCGAGGCGGTGTCCGGGGTGCTGCTGGTGATGGCCCTGGGGATGTCCGGGGGCCTCGGTGGTGGTCGATCCTCGATCAGTGGCATGGCCTGTTCAAGAAGGCGGACGGGAGCCGGTGGTGGTCGGGTCGGTCAGGCGGGGTCGCGAGGCGGTGCTCGTAGCTGCTGGTGGGGCCCGGGGGGGGCTGGTCGGGCTTCCGGGGTGGCAGTTCCGGCCGCGGGCGTGGACGCCCCGTGGGAGGCGGAGTGGTCGTCCGTGGGTCCGAGGTGGTCGGCCGGGCCTCCGGGGTGGTCGCGTCGGCCGGTGAGGTTGTCCGGCCGTCTCCGGAGCGTCCGGTTCCGGCTTTGCGGCGGCTGGTTCCGGCTCTGGGACGGTGGGTTCCGGTTCCGAAGCGGCTGGTTTCCGGCTCCGGGGGCGGCGGGTGTTTCGGGACCGTGGGGTTCAGCCCAGTGTCCGCAGGGCGGGGACCAGGGTCACCAGTACCGGGATCACCGGTACGAGGGAGGCTCCCGCCGTCAGTCGTAGTCTGCGGGCCGCGGTGAGGCGGTCGGGCGGTGTGAGCAACCGGTGCACGCGCTGTGAGACATGGGCCTGCGGGGCGGGGGAGGGGCCGAACACCCCCCGGTCCTCGTTGAGTTCGACCAGCGCCAGCGCGGTCGTCCGTCGGCCGAAGCGCCGTGAGGCCATGTCGTCCGCCGACAACTCGACCAGCCGGTGCATCTCGTCGCGGAACGCGGCGAACACCGGTACCTGCGGAAAGCCGGTGGCCAGTGCGGTCGAGCAGTTCAGCAACCAGTCGTGACGTGCCTGGGCGTGCCCCTGCTCGTGCGCCAGCACGGCATCCAGCTGACGCCCCTTCAAGCGCTGCAACGCCGCTGTGGTGACGACTAGTTGGGGCGCCGCACCCGCCAGCCACCAGGCGTCGGGCCGCTCGCCCTCCAGGACGAGCAGCCGGCCGGACGCGGACTCCTCGCCCGGCAACAGCGGCGCGCGCAACCGGAGTTCGGCATGCCGCGACCGGCGCCCGGCCCGGCTCCGCAGCACCTCCCGCACGAGCATCGCCCCGCTCCACAGTCCGCCGCACGCGAGCGCCACCGCGGTCGCGGCCGCCCAGGGGCCCGTCGCGCCCAGCGCGTACGCCTCCACCACCGAGCGCGGGGCCGGCGCGAAGACGTGGCCGCGCACCGCCTGCCAGGCCGCCGCCGCGCTGAGCGTCATCGACAGCACACAGCACAGCAGGACCGCGGCCACCACGCACTGCCACACCCACAGCGCGACCACCGGTTCGTGGTCCGGCCAGTCGGCCCGGGCGATCAGCCGGGGGGCGATCACGGCGGTCAGGGCACCGAGCAGCAGCAGTACCGCGGGGACCATCATGGGCAGCAGCCTATGAGCGGCGTACCGCTCAGGGGTACGGCTTGTCACAGCGAAGTGACGTAGACCACCCCCGAGTTGGGTTCAACTCGTCGTCGGGTTCACATCGTCAGCAGCATGGCGAGCATCCCGATCCCCATCGACAGCCGGCACGCCCGCGCCACCTCGGGCCGGTCGCCCCAGGCCACGGCGCCGCCGCCCGTCCCGGCCACCGGCAGCAGCCGGACCCCGGCGAGCAGGACGTACCCGGTGAAGTACAGGAGCAGCACCCCCGTCAGCAGCGGGACGCCGGAGCCGCCGGGTCCGTGCCGGTGCGCGGGCGCCGCGGCCATCACGGCCGCCATGTAGACCATGGCCCCTGCGCCGACCAGGTGGTGCAGGTGGTGGGCGCTGACGCGGGCCGCCCACAGGGCCCGCAACGCGGCCGCCCCGAAGACCGCCGCGAAGGCCGGCCAGGCCCACGCGGGCGGGGTGAACGCGGCCGCGGGCACGGCCATCGCGGCCATCCCGAAGCCCATCAGCGCCTCGCTGCCCGCGGCCCTGCGCTGTTCCTCGACCGCGCTGCGCATCCGCAGCAGGCAGTAGGCCCCGGTCGCCGCACACAGCGCCACCAGCAGCCAGCCGGGCGAAGCCGGTCCGTGCACGCGCACCTCCCCGCTCGACGTTCGCAATCGAGGGTTGCGATGCCCACGGCACACCGTGCGCACGCGGGCGCAAGGGTGTACACGGGGGGCATTCGACGGAGCATAAAATATTTCACTGGTAAAACACATGCTAAATTAGTGGGTATGAGCAGTGCGACCCCGCAGCATCCCCGCCCCGAAGCCCGTCCCGAACCGCGCGGCGGGCAGCACGGCCGTCGGCGCAGCCGGCGCCCGGGACGCCGGCTCCCGATCGCCGGAGTGCTGCGCCTCGGCCGGCCCTCCGACATCTGGTTCAAGCCCGCCCTGAGCGTGATCGCCGCCGTCGCCCCGCCGAACCTGATCCTGCTGGCCCTCGGGCGGCTGGACCTGGCGATGTACACGATGGCCGGGTCCCTGTGCGCCCTGTACGCCCACAACCGCCCCTACGCGGCCCGGGCCCGTGTCCTGGCCTGGGTGGTGCTGGGCATGACCGCCGGACTGGCCCTCGCCCTGCTCGCGGCCGCGCTGACCACCGACGCCGTCGCCCTGGTCACCGTCGGCGCCCTGCTCGCGGCCGCGCAGAAGGCCCTCTGTGACGCGACCCGCCTCGGTCCGCCCGCCAACGTCGTCCTCACCTTCATCAGCTCCGCCGCGCTGTTCACCCCGCAGACACTGGGGCAGATCCCCGGCCACCTGGGGCTGGCACTCGCCGCGGGCGCCTGGGCCTGGCTGATCGGCATGGCGCCCGGACTGCTGCGGCCGCACGGCCCCGAGCGCCGCGCCACCGCCCACGCCCTGAACACGGCCGCCGCCCACGCCGCCACGGACGGCCCAGGCGACGGCCACACCCGGACCCGCGCCGCCGCGGCCGCCGCCGTGCACGCCGCCTGGCAGACCCTGCTGGCGGCCCGCGCCACGGAGACCCGGCGGGCCCTGGAGCGTCTCGTCGTCCGCGCCGAGATCGCCCTCGCCGCCCCCGCCGACACCGACCCGGAACGGCTGCGCGACTGGGCCCGCGACCTGCGCGGCACCGGCCCGGTACCGCACCCGGGCGACCTGGTGGACGACGACGAACTCCTCGGCGTCGACGCCGAACTCGCCACCGGACGACCGCCGCTGTGGCTCCGCCTCGGCCCCCTCGCGCCGATCGCCGCGCGCACCGCCCTCGGCTGCGCCCTCGCCGGATACGCCTCTCTCGCCGTCGGAGTCGGCCGCCCCTACTGGGCCCTGGTCACCGCCGCATCCCTCTACCAGGCGAACATCACCCTCACCTGGAGCCGCGGAGTGCAGCGCGTCGTCGGCAACCTGGTCGGCGTGCTCGCCTTCGCCGCGCTCGTCCCGCTCGCCCATCTCACCCAGGCCGCCCTCGTCCTGATCTGCCTCGCCCTGAACTTCGGCGCCGAGGCGCTGATCAGCCGCAACTACTGGCTCGGCAGTGTCTGCGTGACCCCGATGGCGCTGCTCATCACCGAGTTCGCGCAGGTCCAGGACCCGGGCCGGCTGATCACCGAGCGGCTGATGGACACCCTCGTCGGCGCCGTGGTCGGCTTCGTCGCCGCGGTCGCCGTCACCAACCGCCGGGCCGGCGACCGACTCGGGCACGCCCTGACGGCCGCCGAACGGGCCCGCGAGCAGGCCGCCCGCCTCCTGGCGGAGCCGCGTCCCGGCCCCGGCGCCCTGGAGTCCGCCCGCCGCGGCCTCGCCGCCGCGCTGGTCGACCTGCGCGCCACCGCCGACGCCGCGTCCGGCGAGTGGTGGCAGCGTGCACTGCCCGAGGAGCGGGTCGTCGCGGCCGAACAGTCGGGACACCGTACGCTCGCGGCGACGGTACGGCGCCAGGGGCTCCTCCTGGACCGGGACGCGAGCACGGGAGCGGAGGACGTACGGCGATGACGGCGACGCAGGGACGGGCGGCGGCCGGGAACGGGACGGGGGAAGGACGGGCGACCGGGGCGGAGCCTGCGGCCGGCGGCCCCGGAACGACCGGCGACGGCCCGAGGAGCGGCGACGGGCCGGCCGGCGGCGACGGGCGGGGGAGCGGGGAGAGTCGGGGGAGCGGTGGCCGGGGCCGGACGGGCAGCGGCGACCCGGAGCGGCCCGCACAGCCGTCAGGGCCGGTGGAGCCCGTGGAGCCCGTCGAGCCGGTCGAGCCGGGCGAGCCGGTGGAGTCGGTCGAGCCGGTGGAGTCGGCTCGGAACGACACCGTCGCCGCTGTCGTGCGGCAGTGGCAGACGGTCCGGCCCGACCTCGACACCGGCCCCATGGAGATCATCGGCCGCGTCAACCGCTGCGCCGCGCTGCTCCAGCAGGCCGAGGACGCCCCCCTGCGGCGGGCCGGCCTGAGCCGTGCGGAGTTCGACCTGCTCGGCGCGCTGCGCCGCACCGGCCATGAGCTGACGCCCGGCGAACTGGCCCGGGAGACCTTCTCCTCCGGGGCGGCCGTCACCAAGCGGCTCAAGCAGCTCACCGAGCGCGCACTGGTGGAGCGTCGCGTCGACACCCGGGACCGCCGTGTGGCCCACCTCCGCCTCACGGACGCCGGGCGCGACCTCGTCGACGGCATCATGCCCGAGCAGCTCGTCTACGAGAGTGCCGTGCTGTCCGCCCTGGACGACGACCGGCAGGGCGAACTGGCCGATCTGTTGGGCGAGTTGTTGAGCCGACTCGAGGGGCACATGCGAGCCCTGCGGGTCTGAACGCCGCGTCGCCGCGGGGCCGGACCAGGTGACCGCGACCCGTCGACGTTCACCCCTCGTCTTCCGCCCGGTACACGCCGAACACCGCGCCCTGCGGGTCCCGCAGTACGGCGATGCGTGGACCGTCCGGCACCGAGGTCGGTTCCATGAGGGCCGCGCCGCCCGCCTCCACCGCCGTCCCGGTGGACTCGTCCACGTCCGTCACCGCGAAGTACGGCAGCCAGTGCGGGGGCACCTCGGGCGGGAACTTCTCGTCCATCGTGATCATGCCCCCGAAGTCCGCGCCGCCGACGCCCCACTGGAGGTAGTTCTCCGAGGAACGGACTGTCCAGCCGAACACCGTGGTGTAGAAGGTCTCCGCCCGGTGGCGATCGCGGGTCAGCAGCTCGACCCAGCCGAGCGAGCCGGGAGCGTTGAACAGCCCGGCGCCAGGGAAGGTCCGCGCCTGCCACAACTGGAACGCGGCACCGCCGGGGTCGAGGGCGACCACGAAACGACCCACGTCGAAGACGTCCATCGGGCCGACCAGCACCTTGCCCCCGGCCTCCGTGAGCAGCCGCGCGCTGACCTCCGCGTCGGTCACCGCGAACGACACGTTCCAGGCGCACGGCTGTGCCTCCTGGTACAGGGGGCTGAGCGCGGCGACGGCCGCTTCGCCGAGGTGCGCGACCGTGTAGCCGCCCGCCTCCTGGCGCGGATCCGTCTCCGCGCGCCAGCCGAAGAGCTCCGCGTAGAACCGCTTCGCCGCCTCCAGGTCACTGGTGCCCAGCTCGGCCCAGCAGGGCCCGCCGGGCACGGGCGCGTCGAGCTTCATGGCGTTCCTTCCGCAAGGGGCCCCCTTCAGCACGCTATGCCTCGGTCGGGCCTCTGGCATCCGGTGGCCGCCGAGACCCGAAAAGGGGTCCGGCCTGGCCCGATGGCCTCGACCACCCGCCGCCGAACCGCCCTGCTCGCCCGGGCTGCGGTCGACCGGGCGGCCCGCTGGCCCACAGCCGACGATGAGCGGGACCGACCCGGGGAGCCGGTCCGACCGGGCCCTTCCGGTCCTCGCCCGCCCCGGATCCGACCTCGGCACCCTCGGCACCTCGCCCCGGACCTCGGACTCCCCCCGCCCGACACCCACCCGCCGGGTACCCGGTCAGCTCGCGTTCCCGGTGGGGTGCCCGCGCGGCTCAGATTCCCGGCCGGTACCGGATCGGATGGTCCGCCGGTACCTCCACCAGCACGATCGGCGTGCCGTCCGGATCGGCGATCCACATCTCGAGGAGCCCCCATGGCTCGCGCACCGGCGGCCGGACGATCTCCACTTCCCGGGCGCGCAGCTCGTCGTGCGCCGCCGCCAGGTCCGGTACCTGCAGCCACAGTCGTACGGCGGGATCCGGCGGTGTCTCCGAGCGGCCCGAGACCTCCAGGAAACCGCCGCCGAGGAAGTAGACGACCCCGCGCTCCGGCCCCGTCCCGAACTCGCGGTGGACCGCCAGGCCCAGCCGCTCCCCGTAGAAGACACGGGAACGCTCGGGGTCGGTCGGCCGGAGCAGGGTCCTACTGCTGAGTACGTGCACCATGCAGCCGGAGCCTACCGGCGCAGGGTCTACGCTCGGCGGTGCCCCAGCCGAGTCGAGACCGGAGAACGCCCGCATGGACACCGCCGCCACCGAATTCACCTTCCGCGACGCCGTCGACGCCGACGTGGACGCCCTCGTCGCGCTCATCGAGTCGGCCTACCGCGGAGACGCCAGCCGGGCGGGTTGGACGACCGAGGCCGACATCCTCCAGGGGCAGCGGACCGACCCCGACGGCGTGCTCGCGGTGATCAAGGCGCCGGACAGCCGACTGCTCACCGTCGAGCAGCAGGGCCGGATCGTCGCCTGCTGCCAGCTGGAACACCGTGGCGGCCACGCCTACTTCGGCATGTTCGCCGTCAGTCCCGCGGTCCAGGGCGGCGGGCTCGGCAAGACGGTCATGGCGGAGGCCGAGCGACAGGCCCGCGAGTACTGGGGCGTCACCGAGATGCACATGACCGTGATCTCCGTACGCGAGGACCTCATAGCCTGGTACGAGCGTCGCGGCTACCGGCGGACCGGTCGCATGACCCCCTTCCCCTACGGCGACGAGCGCTTCGGCATTCCGCAGCGCGACGACCTCCGGTTCGAGCTGCTGGTCAAGGAACTCGCCTGACCGCCGGGACCTGACCGCCGGGATCCGTCCTAGGCGGTGAAACGGCCCGTGCGCCTGATCTCCGGGTAGTCGGTGGTCGCGCCGTCGAGTTCCAGGGCGCGGACCAGCCGCAGCTGGTCCTGGGTGTTGACCACCCAGCCGATGGTCCGCAGGTCCCGCTTCCGGGCCTCCTCGACGATCTCCAGGGTGAGCCGGCGCAGGTTGAGACAGACCGTCGCCGCGCCGGCCTCCACGGCGCGGTCGACGATGTCGAGGCCGTAGCGGCTGCCGATGAGCGCGGTGCGCACCCCGGGGACGAGGCGCGCGATCTCGGCGACGGCCTCGTCGTGGAAGGAGGACACCTCCACGCGGTCCACGAGGTCCCGGGCGTGCATCACCTCGGCCAGCGCCCGCGCGGCCTGGACGTCCTTGATCTCGGCCTGGAGCGGGAGCCGCACGGCGTCCAGGACCTCCTCGAAGAACGGCACGCGCTCGCCGCGGCCCGCGTCGAGGGTCCGCAGCTCCGCGAGTGTCTGGTCGGCGATGGGCCCGGTCCCGTCGGTCGTCCGGTCCACATCGGCGTCGTGCATGACCACCAGAGCACCGTCTTTGCTCAGATGCAGATCGAGTTCGATGACGTCCAGGCCGGCGTGTTCCGCGGCGACGAAGGAACGCAGGGTGTTCTCGGGCTCGACACCCATGACTCCGCGGTGACCGATGGTGAGGAAGTTCAAGACACGACCCGCTTCCGTCGACGGCTTGGGCTGGAGGAGCACGCAGCCTAGTGGCCCGGAGGCCGTCAGGGACATGAGCGTGCACCGAGGGTTCCTCTACCCGTCCGGAACCGAGATCCGACCCGCTGGACAGGCACTAGCGGAAGTAGTCGCATCTTCGGTGTCAGGCAGGAAAAAGTGCGGTGAAGATGCGGGAGCGCAGGATAATTTCCGGGGGGTCCACTTGCTGGAGGAAACCTCCTATGCATACGGTGTCCTGACGCGAGCTTCTCCAGTGAAGGATGGGACATGACGGAAATTCTTGTGCAGGCGGCTACGGGGGAGCGGGTTCCTCCGGCGGACAGGGTGGTCGAGCACCCGGCGTGGCGCGTGCTCAAGGATGCGGTGGAGCGGATCCGGCCCTGGCAGTCGAAGGACGGGTCGATCGACTTCGCGGCCGAGGGCGCACCGCCGCGCACGGAGGCCGAGCAGGCCGTCCTGCGGGTGATCGAGGCCGTCGAGGAGCTGTCCCCGCTGCTCCCGCACGACGCCGACTACCACCGGGCGCTCGCCAAGGACCTGCAGGTCTGGGCCGAGGGCGGCTTCGAGGTGCCGGACTTCCTCGACTCGCTGCTGGCCTTCCAGCCCGCCGCGAACCGTCGCGACGGGCTCCAGCACCTGGTCGTCTTCGCGATGTACACGCAGAACGGCAACCCGGACCGCAACCTGGAGGCGGTGGTGCTGCGCATGGTCTGGCCGGAGTGGCTGGCCGAGCTGGAGCGCACCCGCTACGACAACCCGCTGTTCTGCGGCATCACCTTCGAGGACTTCACGGCCGGCTACGACACCAACTCCGCCGTCCTCTTCCCCGAGACCATCGCCGTCCGCGAGGCGCCGGAACGTTTCTCCTGGGGTGGCATCTTCTGTGACCGCGAGGCCGCCCGCTTCCGCCGGGTGACCGACGCGGCCGTCGACGTGCTGGGTCTGTCGCTGCCCGAGGACATCGCCGCCATGGTCCACGACCAGAAGCGCTGCGAGGAGGCCTTCGTCCTGTGGGACATGGTCCACGACCGCACCCACAGCCACGGCGACCTGCCCTTCGACCCCTTCATGATCAAGCAGCGCCAGCCGTTCTGGATGTACGGCCTGGAGGAGCTGCGCTGCGACCTCACCGCCTTCAAGGAGGCCGTGAAGCTGGAGGCCGACGGCGTCCCGCAGGCCCGTGACGTGCAGTACGCGGTGCTCTTCGACCGCATGTTCCGCTTCCCGGTCACCGGAGACCGGGTGCGCAACTACGACGGCCTCGGCGGCCAGCTGCTCTTCGCCTACCTGCACAAGCACGACGTCGTCCGCTGGACCGACAACAAGCTGCACATCGACTGGCAGCGCGCCCCGCAGGTCACCAACCAGCTGTGCGCCGACATCGAGCAGCTGTACCGCGACGGCATCGACCGCCCCAAGCTCGTCCACTGGTTCGCCGCCCACGAGCTGGTCTCCGCCTACCTCGCCCCGCACCCGGGCTCCAAGTGGGCCAAGGGCCCCGACGCCCTGGACCTGACCCAGCCGCCCCGCAAGCTCGTGGACGACGTGCTTCCGGACGAGTTTCCGCTGAGCATGTTCTATGAGGCACTGTCCAAGAAGCTCAAGAGCGTGATCGCCTCGACCCGGGGCATCACGGCGGACGGCGCCGAGCGGATCGCCGCATGAGCGACCTGCGTACCGAGAACACTGCTCAGGAGGCGAAGACCATGGGGAACGGGGCTCTCAGCGGTGCGGTGATCGCGGTGGCCGGTGCGGGCGGACCGGCCGGCCGGGCGGCGCTGCTCCGACTCGCCGAGGCCGGCGCGATCGTCGCCGGCGCGGACAACGACCCCGAGCGCCTGGCGGAGGCCGTCGACGCGGCCCGCTACGGGGCCGGCGGCGCCACCGTCACCGGTGAGCCGGTCGACCTGCTCGACCTGAACTCGACCCGGGACTGGGCGCAGCGCGTCGAGAAGGACTTCGGCCGGATCGACGGCGTGGTCCACCTCGTCGGCGGCTGGCGCGGCAGCGAGACGTTCATCAAGACCAGCCTGGACGACTGGGACTTCCTGGAGCTGCTGCTCGTCAAGACCGTGCAGCACACCTCGCTCGCCTTCTTCGAGGGTCTCCAGCGCAGCGACCGCGGCCGGTACGTGCTGATCAGCGCCGCCGGCGCCTCGAACCCCTCCGCGGGCAACGCCGCGTACGCCGCCGCCAAGGCGGCCGCCGAGGCCTGGACCCTGGCGCTCGCCGACGCGTTCCGCAAGGCCGGGGGTGCCGAGGGCCCGACCTCCGCGGCTGCGATCCTGGTGGTGAAGGCGTTGGTGCACGAGGCGATGCGCGCCGACCGCCCCAACGCGAAGTTCGCGGGTTTCACCGACGTCAAGGACCTGGCCGAGGCCATCACCGGAGTCTGGGAGAAGCCCGCCCCCGAAGTGAACGGACAGCGTCTGTGGCTCACCGAGAAGCCGTGAACCCTCCGAAGACCGACGCACGGCGCCATCACGACCCGGAGGTCCGCGGTTTCGCCAGCGACAACTACGCCGGGGCTCACCCGGAGGTGATGGCCGCCCTGGCCCTGGCCAACGGCGGCCACCAGGTGGCGTACGGCGAGGACGACTACACCGAGCACTTCCAGGGGATCATCCGCAGCCACTTCGGTGCCACGGCGGAGGCGTTCCCGGTCTTCAACGGCACCGGCGCCAACGTCGTCGCGCTCCAGGCGGTCACCGACCGCTGGGGCGCGGTGATCTGCGCGGAGAGCGCCCACATCAACGTCGACGAGGGCGGCGCGCCCGAGCGCATGGGCGGCCTCAAGCTGCTCACCGTGCCCACCCCGGACGGCAAGCTCACCCCCGAGCTGATCGACAGGCAGGCCTGGGGCTGGGACGACGAGCACCGCGCGATGCCGCAGGTCGTCTCGATCACCCAGAGCACGGAGCTGGGCACGCTGTACACGCCCGAGGAGATCCGCGCGATCTGCGACCACGCCCACGCGCACGGCATGAAGGTGCACCTGGACGGGTCCCGGATAGCCAACGCGGCGGCCTCGCTGAACGTCCCGATGCGGACGTTCACCAACGCCGTCGGCGTCGACCTCCTGTCGCTGGGCGGGACGAAGAACGGCGCGCTGTTCGGCGAGGCGGTCGTCGTCATCGACCAGGACGCCGTCCGCCACATGAAGCACCTGCGCAAGCTGTCCATGCAGCTCGCCTCCAAGATGCGCTTCGTGTCGGTGCAGTTGGAGGCCCTGCTGGCCAAGGACCTGTGGCTGCGCAACGCCCGCCACTCCAACGAGATGGCCCAGCGGCTCGCCGAGGGCGTGCGGGCCGTGCACGGCGTGGAGATCCTCTACCCCGTGCAGGCCAACGGCGTGTTCGCGCGGCTCCCGCACCAGGTGAGCGAGCGGCTCCAGAAGAAGTTCCGGTTCTACTTCTGGGACGAGGCGGCGGGTGTCGTGCGCTGGATGTGCGCGTTCGACACGACCGAGGAGGACGTGGACACCTTCGTCGCCGCGGTCAAGGAAGAGATGGCGCGGTAGCCAGAACGCCGATTGCATAGGTATGCGGTCACCTGAAAAGTCATTGACTCTCGGGTGATCGCTTTCCTATGCTCTCCCATCATGGAGCTGATCCAGGAGAACCCTGACCTCTCGGCCTATCTGGCTGCTGACGACGTCATCGACCATCACCACCCGCTGGTGCGGGACACGGCCGCGCGCCTCGCGAAGGATGCGACGGACTCGTATGGTTATGCGCGCCTCGCCTTCGAATTCGTCCGTGACACCATTCCCCACTCGCAGGACGCCGGCGACCCGCGCGTGACCTGGCGCGCCTCGGACGTGCTGGCACAGGGCACCGGCATCTGCCACGCCAAGGCCCATGCCCTGGCCGCCCTGCTGCGGGCCGAGGACATCCCGACCGCCCTGTGCTACCAGCGGTTCGTGCACGACGCGGGCGCCGGATACGCCCTCCACGGGCTCGTCGCCGTGCGCTTCAACGGGGCCTGGCACCGCCAGGACCCACGCGGCAACAAACCGGGTGTGGACGCGCGGTTCTCCCTGGACGGCGAGCACCTCGCCTTCCTGCCCGACCCCGCGGCGGGCGAGCTGGACTACCCCGGCCTCTACGCCACCCCGCATCAGGGCGTCCTCGGCGCCCTGCGGGCCGCCCCCGACCGGCCGCACCTGTGGGAGACCCTCCCCACCGCACTGTGACCACCCCCACCGCGGACCACGGCCGCGCGGTCGCTAATCTCCCCGGCATGGGTGATGGGGGAGAGGCCCGAGAGGCCGGTGCGGACGGAAACGAGGATCCGGGACAGGACGCTCCAGCCGAGCCGGGCGGGCCGGAGGAACCGCCCGGTGGACGGCGGCGCCTCACCGCCCGGCTGCGGAAGCACCCGCTGCTCTGCTCGGCCGTGGCCCTGGCCCTCCTCGCGACCGCCGTCACCGTCCCGACGGTCCTCGCCGCCTCCGGGGACAGGACACCCTGCCGGGAGCTGCCCGCCGCCACCCGTGCCCTGGCCGGGGACCCGGCCGCCGCGACCCGCGCGCTCGACCCGGGCGACGACCTCGCCCGGTTCGACGCCGTACGCGCACTCCTCGTGTACGAACACCCGTGCGGCGACGGCGGCGAGGTGCTGGGCCGGATCGTGGACGCGGCCACCCGCGCCACCGGCACCGAGAACCCGCACACCCTGGCCCAGGCACGCGGCGCCTTCGCGGTGGCCGCCGCCCTGAACGGGGTCGAACTGCCCGAGGGGATGGCCCCCGGGGTGGCCCGCATGCTCGCCCAGTACGTCGTCGACCAGCACCGCTGGTCGGGCTCCGACGACGACGCCGTCCGGCCCGCGGTGCCCGCCGAGGAGGCCGGCCTCGACGACGAGGGCTGGACCACGTACGGCCGCTTCCTCGCCCCCGGCGAGGCACACGCCGACTTCGAACACACCCAGCCCTACTCGGACATCGAGGCCGACCCGGAGGAACTGGTCGCCGAACTGGCCGAGGACCCAGAGGCCTTCGCCATCCTCTACTCCGCCGAGCGCGCCTGGCTGGCCTACTACCTGGAGCGGCTCGACGGGCAGGGACGCGACCCCGACTACCGCCCGAAGCCGAGCAAGGACGGGTACGAGACGCCCGACACCTACTGGGTGGACAGCGACCTGGAGCACATGGCCGACCGGGTCGGCGCCCTGATGAAGTACCGGGCGCGCTACGCCCGCGACGGCACCATCGCCGACGTCACCGCCTTCGACGCGGCCGTCGGCCGGCACACGCCCGGCGCCTATCTCGCCCACACCACACAGGTCACCACCCGCCCGCCGATGGCTGGGATCGCCGGGCGCTACGCGGGCCGGATGCGCGGTGACCTGATGGACGCCCGGCACCAACTGCTCGGAGTGGTGTCCCTCTGGGCGACGGCACGGAAGGTCCCGAAGGCGCGGGCCGACGTCATGCGGCAGGCCATCGACGACCGCTACGTACGGGCGCTCTGGCTGACGATCTGACGACGACCGCGTCAGGCGCCGTCCACCTCGAGGCCGGTGCAGCCCCGCCGCTCCACCTGTGCGGCGGCGAAGGCCCGCAGCAGCGCCCGCTTCTTCGCCTCGTCGACGCCCGGGAGATCCTTGGAGGCGTCGAGCCCGAAGTGGGCGGCCTCGCCGGCACAGCGGGCGCTCGCGGTCAGGGACGGACGCTCGTGGCCGTTGCCGGAGACGAGCCGGCTGCTCCAGTCCCCGAACCAGGCCACGAAGTTCATCCCTTTCGGGCGGCCGGACGCGGCCGCGTCGTCGACGGTCACGTCGCAACCGCCCGTCGGCGCCATGTCGGTGAGCTGGACGTCGAGCTTCCAGTCCGCCGGATTCGGCAGCCCCGCCCCGGCCAGCCAGCCGCAGGCGGTGTCCTGTGCGGAGGCCAGGGGGACCGTCTCGGGCTCGTCCTCCTCGGGGTCGGCCGGGCTGACGCCCTCCGGTGCCGTCAGCGGCTCGGCGCCGCATCCCAGGTGCTTCGAGGCGGAGTTGACGAAGGCGACGGCGACCTCGTACGAGGCGGGCCGGCGCCAGGAGCCGTTGTGGTCGACGCCCGCGTGCACCAGCAGCTTGCGCTGCCGGCCGTCGGCGTCCTTGCCCAGGTCGGGACAGGGCAGCAGGAACTCGAGGGTGCCGAGGCGGGAGACGAACCCGGGCAGCCCGTCCGGCATCGCAGCCTGGGAGCCGAATCCGCTCTCCGGGAACGCGGCCATGAACTCGCGGTCCTGGTCGTCGCGACGGGTGTAGGCGTACAGGGACAGCAGCGGCCGGTCGGCACTGTGCTCGCCTGCGACGGTGACCTCGCAGCCGTAGTCGCCGAGCGCCTTCACCCCGCCCGCCTCGGCGCCCGTGATCCGGGCGTCCTCGGGAATCAGGTCGCGGACGGCGCCGGCGGGCAGCGTGCCGTCGCAGGCGGTGCGGATCACCCACCACTGGTGGACGTACGGCTGGGCGATCCAGCCACCCAGACCGAGCACCGCCGCAGCCACGACCGACACCTTGACCCCACGCCGCATCTTCGCCCCCGTAGCGCGTGCGGCGGACAACAGCCGGCCCGACAACCGCTCGGCGCCCCCGCATCCGGCTTCCCGTTCTGGCCGGGACCTTATCGGCCGCCGCGGCGCGCACGGGGCGCGGGGTGGCGAAAACGGGCCCCGGCCGGGCGGATGCCGGCCGGGGCCCGTGGGCGCGTGAACCGCGTCAGCGGGCCTCGGCCTCGCGTACCTGCTCCGGCGTCGGAGCCGTGCCGCCCAGGTGGGCCGGCATCCACCAGGTGTCGTTCGCGTCCTTGGGACGGACGGGGTAGGCGCGCTGAGCGGCCTCCAGGAGCTCCTGGACGCGCTCGCGCAGCTGCCGGGTGATCGCGCCCGCGTACTTGTCGCGGGAGGCCTCGATGGCCTCGCCGACGCGGATGGTGACCGGGGTGTGGCTGCGCTTGAAGTTGCGCGGGTGGCCCTTGGTCCACAGCCGCTGCGTACCCCACAGGGCCACCGGGATCAGCGGGACGCCCGCCTCCTGGGCCATCCGGGCCGCGCCCGACTTGAAGCTCTTCAGCGTGAACGACTGCGAGATGGTGGCCTCGGGGAAGACCCCGACGATCTCGCCCGAGCGCAGCGACTCCAGGGCGTGCGCGTAGGCCGTCTCGCCCTGGTTGCGGTCCACCGGGATGTGCTTCATGCCGCGCATCAGCGGGCCGGAGATCTTGTGGCGGAAGACGGATTCCTTCGCCATGAAACGAACGAGACGTTTCTGCGGGAGCGCGGCCAGACCGTCGAAGATGAAGTCGAGGTAGCTGATGTGATTGCTCACCAGCACGGCTCCACCCGAGCGCGGGATGTTCTCCGAACCCTTGCAGTCGATCTTGAGGTCCCAGGCCCTGAACAACGTCTGGGCGAGGCCGACGACGGGGCGGTAGACAATCTCTGCCATGGGCGGGGCGGACCCTTCCTTCTCTTCGCCGGGGAGGGGCTCCCGACGGCAAAGTTACGCAGCCGTAGGTTTACGGCATCTCGCAGATCGTGCCCGAAGAACGGCCGGGGAGCCAGCCCCAGTGCCCGGGAACGGCGAGATCCTCGTCACTTCGGCCCCCCTTGATCCACCTCGGGCTTTTAAGCCGCCTTTACTCCGCGCGTACCGAGACCCGCCGTACGAGCAGGTACATCTCGCATCCGAGGCAGTACCCGAAAGCGGCATTGAGGAAGGCGGCCGCCAGTGCCGCCCCGGTCGCCGCGAGGCCCAGCCAGTGGGGACCCAGGGTGAGGCCGACGAGTCCGACCCCCGCGAACAGCAGGCCCACCGACTGCGCGAACCGCGGCGGCTCCGGCGCCTCGAACTCGGTCGGCGGCCCGATCCGCGGCCGTACGGCCCTGCGGAACACCCAGCCGTACGGCGAGCGGCCCACCCCGCCCGCCGCGCCGAGCGCGAACGCCAGCGTCTGCCACGCCAGCAGCCAGGCGCTGCCGCTGATCAGCACGGCCGCGAGTACTACGGTCGTCACGGCGGCCCCGAAGCGCGGGCCCCTCGCATCGATGTCCATGAATCAAGCATTCCGCAACGGAAACGATTCCAGGGGTCGGGAATCTTTGCAGTCTCGTGAACGCTGGAGGACCTGATGGCAGGACTGCTGGTGTGCGTGGCGGTGCTCGCGGCGGCGAGCGCCTACGGAGTGCTGCACAAGCGGCGGAGCGGGAGGGTGCGGGTGCGCGGGCGCGACGACGGCAAACGGCTCGGAGCCGACCGGCTGGGCGGCGAACTCGGCGAACGGGCCACGCTCGTGCAGTTCTCCAGCGCCTTCTGCGCGCCCTGCCGGGCCACCCGCAGGGTCCTCGGCGAGGTGGCCGGCGTGGTTCCCGGAGTCACCCACATAGAGATCGACGCCGAGGCGCACCTGGACCTCGTCCGCGAGCTCGACATCCTCAAGACCCCGACCGTCCTGGTGCTCGACGCCGACGGCCACATCGTCCGACGGGCAACAGGCCTGCCCCGCAAGGCGGACGTCATCGCGGCCCTGGGGGAGGCGGTGTGATCCACCCGCGGGGGACGGTGAGGCATCTCCCAGATGCCGGAACGTACTTGACTGTGCGCGCCACCTATCGTCAGCCTGACCGTATGCCTGAGGAAATCCTTCTCCACGGACGGGTCCACGTGGACCTGGTCCGTACCGCGAGCGCGCGCTGTCCGGTCCGTTGAGCACCCACGGCCCGGCTCGCCACTTCCCGCAGAAGGACAACCCCATGACGGCCATACCCGGCCTCGGCTCCACCCGCCTGGCCTCTCCCGACCTCCTGCGGTCCGTCTTCCGTCGGCATGCCGCGGGGGTCGCCGTGATCACCGCCTCCGGTGAGAGCGGCCCGGTCGGCTTCACCGCCACCTCGCTCAGCTCCGTCTCCGCCGAGCCGCCGATGCTCTCCTTCGGCATCGGCACCGGCGCCTCCAGCTGGCCCGTGCTGTCCCGGGCCACGCACGTGGGCATCCACATACTCGGCGAGCACCAGGAGGCGCTGGCCGCCACCTTCGCCCGCAGCGGCGCCGACCGCTTCGGTGCCCCGACCGCCTGGCGCGACGGTCCGCAGGGGGTTCCGGTGCTGGACGACGTGCTGGCGTGGCTGGTGTGCCGGGTCGTCGCGCGGGTCCCGGCGGGCGATCACCGCATCGTGCTGGCCGAGGTCGTCCTGGGCGACCCGGAGGGCGCGGGCCGCCCGTTGCTCTACCACCAGGGGCGGTTCACCGCCCTGCGGGATTGATCACTGCCCGGCTCTCCTGCGAACTCGTCGAGTTCCGATTACGCTGCGTTGCGAAGGTCACAGTTCAAAGCGCTTGCTTAGCGGGCAGGAACTGGATGTACTGATGAGTAATATTTCGGTCGGAGCGCGGGCCGCCCCGACCGGGATCGGCCGCTTGTGGCGCCTATGCTGCCTGGAAGAAGGCAGCCGAGAACTGACGATGCAGTAGGAGAGCCGGCGTGAGCTTGAGGATCGTTGTCACTGTGAAGTACGTGCCCGACGCCACTGGCGACCGGCACTTCGCCGATGACCTGACCGTCGACCGGGACGACGTGGACGGTCTGCTCTCCGAGCTCGACGAGTACGCGGTCGAGCAGGCGCTGCAGATCTCCGAGAACTCCGACGACGACGTGGAGATCACCGTCCTGACGGTGGGCCCCGAGGACGCCAAGGACGCGCTCCGCAAGGCCCTCTCCATGGGCGCCGACAAGGCGATCCACGTCGAGGACGACGACCTGCACGGCACCGACGCCATCGGCACCTCCCTGGTGCTGGCCAAGGCGATCGAGAAGGCCGGCTACGACCTGGTCATCTCCGGCCTGGCCTCCACCGACGGCACCATGGGCGTCGTCCCGGCCCTGCTGGCCGAGCGCCTGGGTGTCCCGCAGGTCACCCTGCTCTCCGAGGTCTCCGTCGAGGACGGCACCGTCAAGGGCCGCCGGGACGGCGACGCCGCCTCCGAGCAGCTCGAGGCCTCCCTGCCGGCCGTCGTGTCGGTCACCGACCAGTCGGGCGAGGCGCGTTACCCGTCGTTCAAGGGGATCATGGCGGCCAAGAAGAAGCCGGTCGAGTCCTGGGACCTCTCCGACCTGGACCTGGAGGCCGGCGAGGTCGGCCTCGAGGGCGCCTGGACCGCGGTCGACAGCGCGACCGAGCGTCCGGCCCGCACCGCGGGCACGATCGTCAAGGACGAGGGCGAGGGCGGCAAGCAGCTCGCCGAGTTCCTCGCGGGCCAGAAGTTCATCTAAAGGCCCTTCGCCGACCGCCCCTCAACTTCGTTTCGCAGGAGAGCAATCCCATGGCTGAAGTCCTCGTCTTCGTCGACCACGTGGACGGTGCCGTCCGCAAGCCCACCCTGGAGCTGCTGACGCTGGCCCGCCGTATCGGCGAGCCGGTCGCCGTCGCCCTCGGCGCGGGCGCCGAGAACACCGCCGCCGCGCTCGCCGAGCACGGCGCCGTGAAGGTGCTGACCCACGACGCCTCCGAGTACGCCGACTACCTCGTCGTACCGAAGGTCGACGCGCTCCAGGCCGCGGTCGAGTCGGTCTCCCCGGCCGCCGTCCTCGTCCCGTCCTCCGCCGAGGGCAAGGAGATCGCCGCCCGTCTGGCGCTGCGCATCGGCTCCGGCATCATCACCGACGCCACCGACCTCGAGGCCGGCGCCGAGGGCCCGGTGGCCACCCAGTCGGTGTTCGCCGCGTCCTTCACCACCAAGTCCCGTGTCTCCAAGGGCACCCCGGTCATCACCGTGAAGCCGAACTCGGCCGCCGTCGAGGCCGCCCCGGCCGCCGGTGCCGTCGAGGCCCTGGCGGTGACCTTCTCCGCCCAGGCCACCGGCACCAAGGTCACCGGCCGCACGCCGCGTGAGTCGACCGGGCGTCCGGAGCTGACCGAGGCCGCGATCGTGGTCTCCGGCGGCCGCGGCGTCAACGGCGCCGAGAACTTCGCCCTCATCGAGTCCCTCGCCGACTCCCTCGGCGCGGCCGTCGGCGCCTCCCGCGCCGCGGTGGACGCCGGCTGGTACCCGCACACCAACCAGGTCGGCCAGACCGGCAAGTCCGTCTCGCCGCAGCTCTACATCGCCAACGGCATCTCCGGCGCCATCCAGCACCGCGCCGGCATGCAGACCTCGAAGACCATCGTGGCGGTCAACAAGGACGCCGAGGCCCCGATCTTCGACCTGGTCGACTACGGCGTCGTCGGCGACCTGTTCGACGTCGTCCCGCAGCTCACCGAGGAGATCAACACCCGCAAGGGCTGATCACCCGGCATTCGCAGGACTGTCCGAGGCCCCCGTGACCGCACAGGTCACGGGGGCCTCGGCTCATTCCAGGGTCATCGAGGCCCGCACCGGCAGATGATCGCTCGGGTACTGGCCGTCCAGGAGGAAGGTGTCGGGCCACTCGCGGTGGACGGTGACGCCCGGCGTCGCCAGGATCCAGTCGATGCGGTCCCCGTTCGGCGTGGGCGGCTGGTACCCGTGGTAGGTCGCAAAGGCCCCGCCACGCGCGCGTGCCGTGTCCCAGGTGTCGACCAGCCCGGCGGCCAGCAGCCTGTCGTAGACCGGATTGACGTGGGCGACGGCGTTGAAGTCGCCGGTCAGCAGCAGTGGCAGGGAACGGTCCAGGCGGGCGATCCGTGCGGCGATCAGGTCGGCGGAGCGCATACGCGCGTACTGGCTGGCGTTGTCGAGATGGGTGTTGAGGACGTAGAACTCCCGCCGCGCGCGCAGATCACGGAAGCGGACCCAGGTGACCATGCGGGGGTAGCCTGCCCCCCAGGTGTTGGAGCCGAGCACCTCGGGCGTGTCGGAGAGCCAGAAGTGCGCGTGCTCGACCGGGGTGAGCCGACGGGTGTCGTAGAAGACGGCAACCGCCTCCGGGTCCTCCACGCTGCGGCCCTTGCCGATCCAGTCGTAGTGCGGACCGAGGTCGGCCTCGATGTCGCGCAGCTGGGCGGGCAGACCTTCCTGGGTGCCGATGACGTGCGGAGCCGCCCGGCGCAGCAGTGCGCGCATCACCGGACGGCGGACCGGCCAGGTGTGGGCGTCCTTGGCGCCCGGGTAGCGCAGATTGAAGGTCATGACCTCCAGCGGCGGCACGGTCGCGGGCTGCGGCACCCCGCGCGCCGGGCTCTCGTGCCGGATGGCGGACGACCCTGCCGTGCCCAGCACGGGCACGGTCGCCAGGACGGCCAAGGCCGTGCGCAGCCCCGCCCGTCGGGTCTGCCCCGTGGTGCCGGTCATATGTTCCCTCCCTTGTGAGACAGGATGAAGGTGAGGACGGTCGTGCGGAAGAGGGAGTCGGTGCGCGTGAGCGGAGGAACCGCGCCGTGGACAGGGTGTTGACCTGCCGGAAGCTGCGCGGATAACTTCGCTCTACGGATTGTTGATTCCGTACAGCGGAAAAACCGGAGGGTGTGGAATGGGTCAGGGCCAGCAGGAGACGGTCACGACGAGCCTCGCGGGCGCCGTGAGCGAGGAGATCAGCGCCTCCCTCGCCCCGGTCGACGCCGAACTCGACCGCCGCTACCCCGGCGACCCCGGCACCCGACAGCCCGTCCACACCGTCTACATCCCCGGCGACGCCTTCGACGCCGACACCATCCGCTCCTGGGGCGACCGGGCCCTCGCCGCCCTCGACGAGCACGCCCCCGACGCGGCGTCCTTCGCCGCCTGTCTCGGCCTCTCCCAGGACCTCGCCGAGCCCGTGTACGCGCGCGTGCGGGCCAAGCTGGAGCGCGAGCCCATCGAGGATCTGCGCGTCGACTTCGAGGACGGCTACGGCCCCCGCCCGGACGCCGAGGAGGACTCGACGGCCGCCCGCGCGGCCCGGCTGATCGCGGAGGCGAGCGCGAAGGGCACCGCGGCCCCGTACATGGGCATCCGCATGAAGTGCATGGAGGCCGCGGTGCGCGACCGGGGCATCCGCACCCTCGACATCTTCCTCACCGGCCTGATGGAGAACGGCGGCCTGCCCGACGGCCTGGTGCTGACGCTGCCGAAGGTGACCTATCCGGAGCAGGTCACCGCGATGGTCCGGCTCCTGGAGGCCTTCGAGCGGGCGCGGGGCCTCGACGCCGGACGGCTCGGCTTCGAGATCCAGATCGAGACCAGCCAGTCCATCCTCGCCACCGACGGCACCGCGACGGTCGCCCGGATGATCCAGGCGGCCCGAGGTCGCGCCACCGGCCTCCACTACGGCACCTTCGACTACAGCGCCTGTCTCGGCGTCTCCGCCGCCTACCAGGCCAGTGACCACCCCGCCGCCGACCACGCCAAGGCGATCATGCAGGTCGCGGCGGCCGGCACCGGGGTGCGCGTCTCGGACGGCTCCACGAACGTGCTGCCGGTCGGCCCGACCGAGCAGGTGCACGACGCCTGGCGGCTGCACTACGGACTGACCCGCCGCGCCCTGTCCCGCGCCTACTATCAGGGCTGGGACATGCACCCCGGCCACATCCCCACCCGCTACGCGGCCGTCTTCGCCTTCTACCGGGAAGGCTTCGCGCAGGCCGCCGAGCGGCTCGCCCGGTACGCCAACCGGGCCGGCGGTGACGTGATGGACGAGCCCGCGACCGCCAAGGCCCTCAGCGGGTACCTGCTGCGCGGTCTGGACTGCGGCGCCCTCGACCTCGCCGAGGTGACCGGTGCGACCGGGCTCGACCGGGCGGCCCTGGAGGGCTTCGCGACGCCGCGCCGAGGCGATCTGACGGCCTCCGGACAGGAGCGGCAGCGGCCCGCGAGGGGTGGCCCCGGAGCCTGACCGTCCGGCGGCCCGGACCTCGGCTTCCCCGCCCCCGACCGCGCCCGACGTCCGCCTCCGCTCCGGAGGGCGCGCCGGCCGGCGGAGCGGGGCGTCCTCGCCGAGGACCGGCACCGCTCGGCGGATACCGCGCAACCCCAGCCCCACCGGCCTCTGTTCAGCGGTGACTACTACTGCTGCGGGAGTTCGTACGGACGCGTGATGATCTCCATGCCGTGCCCGGCGGGATCCATGAAGTACACGCCCCGGCCGCCGTGGTGATGGTTGATCTCACCCGGCTGCTTGCCGTGCGGATCGGCGAAGTAGGTGATCCCGGCCCGCTCGATCCGCTCGAAGGCCGCGTCGAACTCCTCGTCCGAGACGAGGAACGCGTAGTGCTGCATGACGATCGACTCGACCGGGATGGCGGCGAAGTCCAGGGTGACGCCGTTGCTGGTGTTCACCGGGACGAACGGGCCCCACTCGGGGCCGACTTCGAGTCCCAGGATATGGGCGAGGAACGCGGCGGACTCCCGGTTGTCACGGGAGTGGATGATGGTGTGGTTCAGCTCGACTGACATGTGTGGAATGCCTCCGTAAGGCAAACTCACGGGCACCTCCATGCCTCACCC
Organism: Streptomyces sp. NPDC058295; assembly: GCF_042880655.1. Taxonomy (NCBI): domain Bacteria; kingdom Bacillati; phylum Actinomycetota; class Actinomycetes; order Kitasatosporales; family Streptomycetaceae; genus Streptomyces; species Streptomyces sp. NPDC058295. The sequence continues at coordinate 175,635 of NZ_JBHVYO010000007.1, read as the reverse complement.
GGTCGGTGACCGACACGCGATGCCGTTCGATCATTCTATCGGACGTGCAGGTGTTCCAGGCCGGACGCGGTCACCAGCTTCTCTTCCGCGAACAGCCGGGTGCCCCGCTCGCAGAGCCGTGTGTCGGCCCTGGCGCGGGCGCAGAACTCCTCCGGGGTCGCCCCGAACAGCTTCCGCAACGCCGTTGATCGCGCGAGGAGTTCGGTGATCAGGGCACGCTGCCCGGGATGACGGCGCGGGATGCCGTCGCCGTTGTGCAGCACGCCATGATGGTTCACGTACGCGAACGAGTCGAGGAGTGCCTCGCCGTTCTCCAGCTCGACCCGGAAACCCGGCGCGGGCAGCAGGACCCGGTCGTAGTTCGGCTCCGTCGCGTCGATCAGTGCGAGTTGCTCGGGGTCCAGCCAGATGACGAACAACTCCCGGGTGACGGCGGGGGCGGCGACGGGGGACGCGGACACATAGCCCACGCGGCTGACATGCGCAGAGACGCCGACATCGATGCCCGTCACCCGGGCCTTCACCATGGGGATGGGTGAGGTGACCCCGAACTCGGCCATCTTGTGCCGCAGTTGGGCGGGACTGGCGTTGGAACCGACGGCCACGACCGGAGTGCGGCCGGGATGCGTCAGCCGGTCCAGCGGCAGCAGCTCGTCCCCGTGGAGCAGCCCGGACGCGGCCGGCCAGGCGCCGGGATAGCTCAGCGGGTGGTCGCGCGGCGCGTCGGCCAGGCCCAGCGCCCGAAGGGTGCGGTGCTCGTCGCGGGCGTCCATGGCGTCTCAGTCGGCCGGCGGCAGCTCGCCCGAGCCGCGCGTGACGAGCCGGGTCGGCAGTTCGATGCGCTCGGGGGTGATCAGAGTGCCGTCCAGCTGCCCGAACAGGCGCTCCGCGGCGGTACGGCCCAGAGTGGCCGCGTCCTGGGCGACCACCGTGACCCCCGGCTGGAGCAGGTCGGCGAGCTCCAGGTCGTCGAAGGCCACCAGGGCGACCCGCCGGGCCTGCTCGGCCAGCACCCGGATCACGGTGACCGTCACCCGGTTGTTGCCCGAGAATATGGCCGTGACCGGGGCGGGCCCGGACAGCATCTCCTCGGCCGCGCGGCGCACCCGCAGGGGATCGGTGGCGCCCAGCGACATCCAGGCGTCCTCGACCGCTATGCCGGCGTCCTCCATCGCCGTCCGGTAACCGCGCAGACGCTCGGCGGCGGTGTGGATGCGGGGCATGTCGCCGATGAAGCCGATCCGGCGGTGCCCGTGCGCCACCAGATGGGTCACGCCCTCGTGGGCGCCGCCGAAGTTGTCCGACAGGACGCAGTCGGCGTCGATCTGCCCGGCCGGCCGGTCCACGAACACCGTGGCGACGCCCGCCTTGATCTCGGGCTCCAGGTACCGGTGGTCGTCACCGGCCGGGATCACCACCAGACCGTCCACCCGGCGCGCGCACAGCGCCAGCGCCAGCTCCTGCTCCCGGTCCGGGTCCTCGGCGCTGGAGCCGTTGATGAGCAGGGCGCCGTGGGCGCGGGCGACTTCCTCCACCGCGCGGCTGAGCGGCCCGTAGAACGGGTCGGCGAGGTCCTCGAGGACCAGGCCGATGCTGGCCGTGCTGCCCTTGCGCAGTACCCGGGCGCTGTCGTTGCGGCGGAAGCCGAGCGCGTCGATGGCCTCCTGGACACGGCGTTCCGTCTCGGGCGTGACGCCCGGCTCGCCGTTCACCACGCGCGAGACCGTCTTGAGGCCGACTCCGGCGCGAGCGGCGACGTCCTTCATGGTGGGACGGTTGCCGTAGCGGCTCTCGGGCCGGCGCTGCGTCTCGGGCACGATGCTGTGTCCTGTCCTGTCGTCCACGGGAGGTCGGCCAAGCACGCCGTCCACAAGATGTTGCGCACGGGGGTGCGAGGGTCCCAGGGTGTGTATGAGGATGTGGCGTCGAGCATAGAGCCTGGACAACGTTGTCAGATGCGGGAGACACTGTCCACCGCACTTCCGGCCCGCGTCCCCCAATCGCTGGACCGGCCAGCCCATTCCATGGTGGACCGGGAGAAACCAGACTGATGTACACCGACCTCGTGGCCGCGCTCGACATCGGCGGCACCAAGATCGCCGGAGCGCTGGTGGACGGCGACGGCACGATCCTGGCCCGCGCGCAGCGCCCCACGCCCGCCCAGGAGAACGGCGACACCGTGATGCGGGCCGTCGAGGAGACGCTGGCGGAGCTGACCGCGGCTCCGCTGTGGGGGCGCGTCCGGGCCGTCGGCATCGGCAGCGCGGGTCCGGTGGACGCCTCGGCGGGCACGGTCAGCCCGGTGAACGTGCCCGGCTGGCGTGACTTCCCGCTGGTCGACCGGGTCCGGGCGGCCACCGGGAACCTCCCGGTCGAGCTCATCGGCGACGGCGTGGCGATCACGGCGGCCGAACACTGGCAGGGCGCCGCCCGCGGCCACGACAACGCCCTGTGCATGGTGGTGTCCACCGGCGTGGGCGGCGGCCTCGTCCTGGGCGGCCGCCTGCACCCCGGTCCCACCGGCAACGCCGGACACATCGGCCACATCAGCGTCGAACTCGACGGCGACCTGTGCCCGTGCGGTGCGCGCGGCTGCGTGGAGCGCATCGCGAGCGGCCCCAACATCGCCCGGCGGGCCCTGGAGAACGGCTGGCTGCCCGGCCCCGACGGCGACACCTCCGCGGCCGCGGTGGCCGCCGCCGCCCGCGCGGGCGACCCGGTCGCCGTGGCCTCCTTCGAACGGGCCGCCCAGGCCCTGGCCGCCGGAATCGCCGCCACCGCGACCCTCGTCGAGATCGACATCGCGGTGATCGGCGGGGGCGTGGGCAAGGCGGGCGAGGTGCTCTTCGCCCCCCTGCGCCGGGCGCTGCGCGACTACGCCACCCTCTCCTTCGTCCAGCGCCTCACCGTCACGCCCGCGCAGATGGGCACGGACGCGGGCCTGGTGGGAGCGGCCGCGGCGGCGCTGTCGGCGAGCACGGGGGCCGGGGCGGGGGCAGGAGCGGAAGCGGAAGCCACGGCGGCGGGGGTCTGACGCCGGACGGGCGGCCCCCTCGCAGGAACGTTTCCGGCGTCGCAGGGGTATGTGGGGCGGTGGTGGACCCTGGTGCTGGTGCTGGTGCTGGTGCTGGTGCTGGTGCTGGTGCACGCGCCGGGTGACCGGGGGCGGCGCGGGCACGGGCGGGAGCCCGACCGTCACTCGGCCGGCCGTGCGACGGTCACTCGACGACGCGTCGGCCCGCCGTCCCGCTTGCCGTCCCCATTGCCGTCCCGGCCGCCGTGGCGGCGTCCCAGCCGCTCCAGGCCGGGATGGCCTCGCGGGACCGCCGCCAGGGGGCGGGGATCCCGTCCGTGCCGGTCCGGGACGCGACCACGCCTCCCACGATGGCGCAGGTCGTGTCGCGGTCGCCCCACCCGCCGACGGTCCGCCACAGCGCCTCGGGCAGGTCGTCCAGGTGCCCCGCGGCGGACCAGAGGGCGAACGGCACCGTGTCCGGAGCCGAGATCAGCGTCCCCGAGCCCAGCACGGACGCCGCGTGTCGTACCGAGGCGCGCTCGGGGAGGCGCGCGGCCACCAGCAGCCCGGAACGGACGTCGCTGTCCGGCAGCTGTGAGGCGACCTCCCGCAGGAACGCGTCCCGCGCAGGGGCGTCCCGGCCCGCGCCGGCGGCCGCCAGCGCGGCGGCGACCGCCACGGCCACCGCGCCCGCGACCGCCTCGGGGTGGGCATGGGTGGCCAACGCCGACAGCCGGGCCTGCTCGCGGGCCGCGGCCAGGTCGTCCCGGAACCAGGCCCCCAGCGGGGCGACCCGCATCGCGGCGCCGTTGCCGTACGAACCCTGTCCGCCGAACTGTCCCGTCGTCACCGCCCGCCAGTCCTCGCCCTCACCGACGCGCCGCAACACGCTGTGCATGGACGGGCCGTACTTGCGGCCCGGGTCGCGGCGGTACTCGGCGGCGAACTGTCGTGCCAGGTCGCCCGGACGGACCTCCCCGTGCTCAAGCAGATGGGCGAACAGGACGAACGCCATCGCCGAGTCGTCCGTCCACGGCCAGGGCGCGGGACGCGGCTCCCGCGCCGCCCACAGCTCCTCGGCGGGCTCGTCGGAGCGGGTGAACCAGCTGTCGCCGAAGGCGTCACCCGTCACCAGACCGTCCAGGCCGGCATGGGCGTGCTGCGGGCCGATCATGGCGAAGCTCCTCCGAACCGTCGGTGACCACGGCATTCTCGCCGCAGACCGGCCGATCGTGCGCGGGGATTACCGGATGACGCGTGACCCGGGGCCCGTCGCCGCCGTTGATCCCCGCATGAAGAAGCGCAGCATGCTCGCCATCGCCTCCCTCGCCACCGGCTTCGTCGTCGCGGCGATCACCCCCTCGCACGGCCTGGGCGGTGCGGACCTCGAAGGGCTGAACGTGGGCGACACCCTCAGCGCCCTCGACCACACCATCGCCAGCGACAGCCTGGCCGTCGACGACGACGCCCTGGGGCAGAACGACTGACGGACCGGGCACCGACCACGAACGCCGCGGCGCCGGCACCCCACCGCGAGGGGGTCTGCGCCACGGCGTTCGTGCGCCCTCAACGGGAACGGGTTTCCGTGGCAGGGTGGAGCGGGCAAGCCACAGGGGGCCAACAGAAGAGGGGGAACTGTGACCGTCGTCTGGATCAACGGCGCGTTCGGTGCGGGGAAGACCACCACCGCACGGGAATTGATCGACCTGATCCCGAACAGCACGCTCTTCGACCCCGAGGTCATCGGCGGAGCTCTCCCGTACCTGCTGCCGCCCAAACGCCTCGCCGAGGTCGGCGACTTCCAGGACCTGCCGATCTGGCGGCGGCTCGTGATCGACACGGCGGCCGCGCTGCTCGCCGAGCTGGGCGGCACCCTCGTCGTCCCCATGACCCTGCTGCGCCAGGAGTACCGCGACGAGATCTTCGGCGGTCTCGCCGCCCGCCGGATCCCCGTCCGCCATGTGCTCCTCGCCCCGGGGGAAACGATCCTGCGCGAGCGAATAGCCGCCCGTGAGCTCCCCCCGGACCTCCCCGACGGCGAGATACGCATCCGCCAGTGGTCGTACGACCACATCGAGCCGTACCACGCCGCCCTCGCCTCCTGGCTCACCGCCGACGCCCATCCCGTCGACAACGGCGTCCTCACTCCGCAGGAGACGGCCGCCCGGATAGCCGAGGCCGTGGGCAGCGGCTCCGTGACCGCGTGCGACATCGTGCAGACCCCCGAGCCCACCGCCGAGACGGTGGCCGCCGGGGTCCTCCTCTTCGACGAGCGGGACCGGGTGCTGCTCGTGGACCCGACGTACAAGCCCGGCTGGGAGTTCCCCGGCGGGGTGGTGGAGCCCGGTGAGGCGCCCGCGCGCGCGGGCGTGCGCGAGGTCGAGGAGGAGACCGGCATCCGGCTGGACGACGTACCCCGGCTGCTGGTCGTCGACTGGGAACGGCCGACCCCGCCCGCCTACGGTGGGCTGCGCCTCCTCTTCGACGGCGGACGGCTCGACGCCGCCGCCGTGGCGGGGCTGCTGCTGCCCGGCCCCGAACTGCGGGCCTGGCGCTTCGTCACGGAGGAGGAGGCGGCCGACCTCCTGCCGCCGGTCCGCTACGAGCGACTGCGCTGGGCGCTGCGCGCCCGCGAGCGCGGGGCGGCACTGTACCTGGAGGCGGGCGCGCCTACCGAGTGAGCGCCGCTACGCCGTCACCGAACTCCAGGACATCTCCGTCGGTCACCTCAGTGATCCAGGTGGGTCTGGTGAACCCCCCCTGGGGCAGGCGCTGTTGTGCGGCGGCGGGCAGAGGTCGGTCTCAGGACACCCACACCGGTGGCGGTCCGGGGACCTCGCCGCGCAGGACGGCCGCCTCCGTCGGGTGCGCCACGATCTCCGACCTCGCGTGCGCCACGGTTTCCGACCCCGCGAGCGCCGCGAACCTGGCCGCGTCGCCCGCGTGATCCGCGTGGACGTGCGTGAGGACGATCCGCCCTAGGCCCCGGGCCGGTACCCGCGGGCCGTGACCGCCTCCGTGACGGTCCCGCCGGAGCGGGGCGGCCCCGTGTCGACCAGGGGCAACTCGTCGTCGCACCGGAGGCAGGCCTGGCCGACCGGGAAGCGCGGCAGGTGCAGGCGGGGGAGGAGCACGATGGCGACGGGGGGACCGTAGAGAGGGCCCCGCCCGGTGGGTGAGGCCCTCTGGCGGCGGCAGTCGCGGGTCAGCCGGCCGCGTAGTTGCGCAGGAACAGGGCCTCCGCCACCGAGAGACGCTCCAACTCCTCGGGGGACACGCTCTCGTTGAGCGCGTGGATCTGCGCCTCGGGCTCGCTCAGGCCGATGAGGAGGATCTCCGCCTGCGGGTAGAGCGCGGCCAGGGTGTTGCACAGCGGGATGGAACCACCCTGCCCCGCGTACTGCATGTCCTGGCCGGGGTAGGCGATCGCCATCGCGTCGGCCATCGCCGCGTACGCCGGGCTGGTGGTGTCCGCGCTGAACGCCTGGCCCTGGCCGATCTGTTCGGTGCTCACGCGGGCGCCCCACGGCGTGTGGGCCTCCAGATGGGCCTGGAGGAGCTTCGTCGCCTCGGCCGCGTCCACGCCCGGCGGCACCCGGAGGCTGATCAGCGCGCGGGCACCCGCCTGCACGGACGGGGTGGCCCCGACGACCGGCGGGCAGTCGATGCCCAGGACGGTGACCGCGGGGCGGGCCCAGATACGGTCGGCGACCGTGCCGGAGCCGATCAGGCCGACGCCGTCCAGCACCTTGGCGTCCTGGCGGAACTGCGCCTCGTCGTACTGGAGGCCCTCCCAGTGCGCGTCGTCGGTGAGGCCGTCGACGGTCGTGGAGCCGTCCTCGGCGCGCAGCGAGTCCAGGACGCGGATCAGCGCGCCCAGCGCGTCCGGCGCGGCTCCGCCGAACTGGCCGGAGTGCAGATTGCCCTCGAGGGTGTCGACCCGCACCCGCATCATCGTCATACCGCGCAGCGTGGAGGTGACGGTCGGCAGACCCACCCGGAAGTTGCCCGCGTCGCCGATGACGATGGTGTCGGCCGCCAGCAGCTCGGGGTGCTGCTCGGCATACCGCTCCAGACCGCCGGTGCCCTGCTCCTCGGAGCCCTCCACGATCACCTTCACCGTGACCGGGACGCCCCCGTTCGCCTTCAGGGCGCGCAGCGCGAGCAGATGCATGATGACGCCGCCCTTGCAGTCGGCGCTGCCGCGGCCGTACCAGCGGCCGTTCCGCTCCGTCAGCTCGAAGGGCGGGGTGGTCCAGCCGGCCTCGTCCAGCGGCGGCTGCACGTCGTAGTGGGCGTAGAGCAGGACCGTCCTGGCACCGGCGGGGCCCGGCAGGCAGCCGTACACCGACTGCGTGCCGTCCGGGGTGTCGAGCAGGGCCACGTCCTGGAAGCCCTCGGCGCGCAGCGCGTCCGCGATCCAGTTCGCGGCGGCCTCGCTCTCGCTCCTGGGGAACTGGTCGAAGTCCGCCACCGACTTGAAGGCCACCAGCTCGGTGAGCTCCGCCCGTGCCCTGGGCAGCAGCGAGGCGACGGTCTCGGCGACCGGATTCGACGACATGGGCACGCTCCTTGTGGGTGCGACGTTGTACTGGTGTGTACTGGTCCGTACGGGTGACCGTGCGAGCGTACGCGCCTGCCGGGATGTGGGGCGCGCGCGCCGCCGATCCTCCCACAGCGGACCGTGGCGATCTCCGCCGTAGGATGCGGGGGACAGGTGCGGCAAGCGGCTTGATCAGGAGCAGTAGACCATCGTGAGCAGCGAGAACTCTCCGGCGGACGACGAGAACTCTTCGGCGGACGACGCACGGCAGGTGTGGGACGTCGTCGTGGTGGGCGCGGGCCCCGCAGGGGCTTCGGCCGCCTACGCGGCGGCGGTCACGGGACGGCGGGTGCTGTTGCTGGAGAAGGCGGAGCTGCCCCGCTACAAGACATGCGGCGGCGGCATCATCGGACCTTCCCGCGACTCGCTGCCACCCGGCTTCGAACTGCCCTTCCGCGACCGGGTGCACGCGGTGACCTTCTCGAACAACGGGCGCTTCACCCGCACCCGCCGCTCCCGGCAGATGCTGTTCGGGCTGATCAACCGGCCCGAGTTCGACCATCAGCTCGTCGAGCACGCCCAGAAGGCGGGCGCCGAGCTGCGCACCGGAGTCACCGTGCAGCGGGTCGAGCAGCACGGCTCGGCGGTGCCGGACCGGCGCACGGTCGCGGTCGTCCTCCAGGGCGGCGAGACGCTGCTGGCGCGTGCCGTGGTCGGCGCGGACGGCAGCGCGAGCCGCATAGGGGCTCATGTCGGGGTGAAGCTCGACCAGGTGGATCTCGGCCTGGAGGCGGAGATCCCGGTGCCGGAGACGGTCGCCGAGGACTGGAAGGGCCGGGTCCTCATCGACTGGGGTCCGATGCCCGGCAGCTACGGCTGGGTGTTCCCCAAGGGGGACACGCTGACGGTGGGTGTCATCTCGGCACGCGGCGAGGGCGCGGCGACCAAGCGCTATCTGGAGGACTTCATCGGGCGGCTCGGCCTCGCCGGGTTCGAGCCGAGCATCTCCTCCGGCCACCTGACCCGGTGCCGGGCCGACGACTCCCCGCTGTCGCGCGGGCGGGTCCTCGTGTGCGGTGACGCGGCGGGGCTGCTGGAGCCGTGGACCCGCGAGGGCATCTCCTTCGCGCTGCGCTCGGGCCGGCTCGCGGGCGAATGGGCGGTCCGTGTCTCCGAGGCGCACGACGCGGTGGACGCCCGCCGCCAGGCGCTGAACTACGCCTTCGCGATCAAGGCCGGCCTCGGCGTGGAGATGAGCGTCGGCAAGCGACTGCTCGCCCTCTTCGAGCGGCGTCCCGGACTCTTCCATGCCGCCCTCACCGGTGTCCGCCCCGCCTGGCGGGCGTTCACCGACATCACCCGCGGCCGGACGACCCTGGGCGAGCTGATCCGCTCGCATCCGATGGCCCAGCGAGCGCTGGCCGCGGTGGACCGGCGGCAGGCGGCGACGGCCGAGCCGGTGGCCGAGGAGAGCGGCTCCTGACCCGAAGGGCGCGGATCACCGTCGGTTCGTGACGGTGATCCGGAACACCGGGTGGTCAGGGGCGATACGGCGCATCTCGGCGTCCGGGGAGTCGGGACCCACCCCGTTGAAGAAGACGCCGACCTCGGCCTTCCAGCGCTTGAGGTAGGCGCGCAACAACGGCGTCTTGTCGTCGTCGGCGACCTCGACCGCGGTGAACTCCTCCACGTTCTTGCCGAGGCGCAGCTCACCGCCGCCCACCGCCCGCATGTTGTGCGTCCACTGGACGTGGCCGCGCGGTGCGATCAGGTACTGCTGCCCGTCCACGGTCAGCAGGTTGACGGGGGTGGTCCGCCACTGGCCGCTCTTGCGGCCGCGGACCGCCAGCACCCGGGACCCCCACACGCTCAGACCCCGGCGGGTCAGCCAGGCCACGGCGCGGTTGAAGACGTTGACGGTGAACCAGCCGGGCTTCTGCACGTGGGTGGACATGGCTGCTGCCTCCTGAACGGAACGGACGGGACGGGACGGGACGGGACGGAAAGCGTGAGCACTGCTCTCGCTCGATGTGAGTCTGCCGTAGGTCACCGCTCCACAGCAAGAGCAGTGCTCTCTGTTTTGTGCACCGATCCCTCTTGGGTGCGGTGCTCTGTCTTCATGGGACACTGGCCCGTATGAGCAGCATCGTTCGAGGGGCCCGCGCCCGCGCCAGGATCGAAGTCACCGCCGCCATCAAGGAGGAGGCCCGCAGACAGCTCGCCTCCGACGGCGCGGCCAGACTCTCGCTGCGCGCCGTGGCCCGTGAGCTCGGCATGGTCTCCTCCGCGCTGTACCGCTACTTCCCGAGCCGCGACGACCTGCTCACCGCACTCATCATCGACGCCTACGACTCCCTCGGCGAGGCCGCGGAAGCAGCGCACGCGGCCGTCACCGACGCCGCACCCGTCGAGCGCTGGGTCGCGGTCGGCGAGGCCGTGCGCGGCTGGGCGCTGGCACATCTGCAGGAGTACGCGCTGATCTACGGCTCGCCGGTGCCCGGCTACAGCGCGCCCCAGACGACCGTCCCGGCCGCCGCCCGCGTCGGCCTGCTCCTCATCGGCATCGTGCGCGACGCACACCGGAGTCACGCGCTGGAGGTGCCGCTCCTGACGGACGAGCTGGTCCCCGAGGCGGTCCGGCTGGCGGCCGACCTCGCCCCCGACCTTCCGCCGGGGGCGGTCGCCGCGTTGGTGGCGGCGTGGGCCCAGCTGTACGGGCTGGTCGGGTTCGAGCTGTTCGGGCAGTTCAACCGGGTCGTGGAGGAACGCGAGCCGTTCTTCCGGTACGCGGTCACGCGCCTCGCCGAAGGGGTGGGACTCCGCTAGGACACGCTGTTGAGCGTGGGGGGGCGTCCGGGCGGGCCGGAAGCGCCGCAGGCCCGGTCTGCCCCGTCGGCCCGGTCGTCGCGGGCCACGGCCTGCTACTCGGCCGTGGCCGGGTGGCCGGGTAGCTCTGTCGCCTCATGGTCCCGGCGGCCCGGCGGCCCGGCGGCCACGCGCCCGGCGTAGCAGGCCGGTGATGCCCGACGGGGGCCGGCGAAGGCCGCCGCCCGCGTCGGCCCGCACCGTCTCCAGGGCCGACCCGTACTTCCAGGGGAGTACGGCTGATCACCTCGCCCGGCGGACGTCCGGCGCGCCCGGCGCCGTCTAGCGTGGCGGACATGGAAGAAGAGCGGACGCAGGGGCGCGGCGGCCCGGGACAGTGGTGGTCGCACGGGCCGCCGCGCCGGCTGCGCCGCTGGGGGGAGCGCCTGGACGGCGGGGCGGCGGACCCGGAGCCGCGGGGCGCGCGCTGGCCCTGGCGCTCCACCGGGCTGCTCACCGCCTTCGTCCTCGTCGGCTCGAACTTCGCGGCCCATGCGCAGGAGGGGGAGCGGGCACCGCTCGACGCCTTCGCGCGCGTGCTGCTGGTGCTCGCCGCCGGGCTGCTGCTGTGGCGGCAGCGACATCCGGTGGCCGTCGTGTTCGGCACGGCCTCCACCGCCGCGCTCTATCTGGGCGCCGGCTACCCGTACGGGCCCGTCTTCCTGACCGTGGCCGTGGCCTGTTTCTCCGCCGTGGTCGCGGGGCATCGGCGGGCCGCCTGGACGGCGCTGGGCCTGCTGTGGACCGTCCACCTGCTGGTCGCGCACTGGCTGTACCGGTGGCTGCCGCCCGCCGGTGACGACGAGGCCTCCTTCGGGCAGGAGATCGTCGTCGCGGGATGGGCCGTGGCCATCGTGGCGGTCGCGGAACTGGCGCGGACACGGCGCGAACAGTGGGCCCGTGAGCGGGCCGAGCGTGCCCAGGCCGCCCGGCGGCGCGCCGACGAGGAACGGCTGCGGATCGCCCGCGAACTGCACGACGTCCTCGCGCACAGCCTCTCGGTGATCAACGTGCAGTCGGGCGTGGGTCTCGCGCTCCTCGACTCCGACCCGGAACAGGCGCGCACGGCGCTCACCACCATCAAGTCCGCCAGCAAGGAAGCGCTGGGCGAGGTGCGCCAAGTGCTCGACAGCCTCCGTACGCCGGGGGACGCGCCGCGCGCGCCCGCCCCCGGCCTGGACCGGCTGCCCGAACTCGTGGAACAGGCGGCGCGCGCGGGCCTCACGGTCGAGGTCGCCGGCCGGCCGCCCCGGTTGTCGCCGCACACGGATCTCGCCGCCTTCCGCATCGTGCAGGAGGCTCTCACCAACGTCGTACGCCACTCGGGCTCGCGCCACGCGCGCGTGCGGCTCGAACAGGGTGGCGGGACGCTTCGGCTGCGAATCGACGACGACGGTCCGGCGACCGGTGCCGACGCGGGCGGCAGCGGCAACGGTCTCGCCGGGATGCGGGAGCGGGCCGCGGCCCTGGGTGGCACGATCGAGGCGGGACCGCGGCCCGACGGCGGTTTCCACGTGCTCGCCGTACTGCCCACAAGGGCCGGGGAGAACCGGTGAACGCGCCGGAACCGGCGAACGGGGCGGGGCCGGCGCATGAGCCAGGACCGGCCAACGGGGCGGGACCGGCCAACGGGGCGGGACCGGTGGACGAGGGAGGCACGGTGATCCGCGTACTGCTCGCCGACGACCAGTCGCTGGTCCGGGCGGGGTTCCGGGCGCTGCTGGACGCGCAGCCGGACATCGAGGTGGCGGCCGAGGCCGCCGACGGGGAGGAAGCGCTGCGCGCGGTGCGGGAACTACGGCCCGACGTCGTGCTGATGGACATCCGGATGCCCCTCCTCGACGGTCTGGCCGCCACTCGCCGGCTCACCGACGACGAGGCGCTCTCCCAGGTCAAGGTCATCATGCTGACCACCTTCGAACTCGACGAGTACGTCTTCGAGGCGATCCGCGCGGGCGCTTCCGGCTTCCTGGTCAAGGACACCGAACCGGAGGAACTCCTGCGTGCCGTACGGGCGGTGGTCGCCGGGGACGCACTGCTCTCGCCGGGAGTCACCCGCCGGCTGATCGCCGAGTTCGCCGCCCGCTCCAAGGAGCCCGCGGCGGCCGACGCGCTGAGCCGGCTCACCGAGCGGGAACGGGAGGTGATGGCGCTGGTCGGGATCGGCCTGTCCAACGAGGAGATCGCTCACAGGCTGGTGGTCAGCCCGCTCACAGCCAAGACCCATGTGAGTCGCACCATGGTGAAGCTGGGCGCCCGGGACCGGGCCCAACTGGTCGTTCTGGCCTACGAGTCGGGGTTGGTCCGGCCGGGCTGGCTGGGCTGACCGCCCGTACGGAGTCGGACGAGGACGGAGACCACCCGGACCACGAACACCACGGGAGCGAGGGCCAGGCCCGCCCGCAGCAGCGACTTCTCCGCCAGGTCCGGCAGTTCGAAGAGCAGCGCCGGACCGGCGACCGCCCCGAAGAGCACCGCCGCCGCGAACACCGCACTGCACAGCGCGTATCCGATCTCGACGGTGATCAAGTCCCGCTCGGCCTGCGTGCGCCGGCCCCCGTATCCGCTCATACGGCGAGTCTCACAGGTGTGCGCCCGGCGAGGCAATCGGCCCCGCCGGGCGCACTCCTGGAGGCGGCTTCCCCCCTCAGGACCCGTCTGTTGGGACAGGCCCTAGTCGCGGACCCCCACGGGCTCCGCGTCCGCCTCCCGCACGGTGGACCTGGCGATCACGACCGAGTTGCGGGTGCGCCGGGTGCGCAGTCCGGGGAGGGTGATGAGCAGGCCCACGGCGGCGATTGCCGTCACCACCGCCAGTCCGGGCCGGTAGCTGTCGAGGACGGCCTGCGGGGTGGGGTCGGCGGGGGCGCCCGCGGTCACCACCGCCGTCACCACCGCGAGGAAGATCGCACCGCCCACCTGCACGGAGGTGTTGAGCAGCCCCGAGACCATGCCCTGCTCGTGGTCCGCGACGCCGTTGGTGGCCTGGATGTTGAGCGAAGGGAAGACCAGCGCGCAGGCCGCGCCGATCAGCAGCATGGTGGGCAGGATCACCGCCGCGTACACCGGGTCGAGATCGACGCGCAGGAACAGCGCGTACCCGGTGACCATGAAGGCGAAGCCCGCGGCGATCAGCCGCGGAGTGCCGAACCGGTCGACGATGGAGCCCATCTTGGTCGAGGACACCGCGACCAGCGCGCCGGCCGGCAGGAAGGCGAGTGCCGTGTGCAGCGCCGACCAGCCGAGCAGCGTCTGCATGTAGAGGGTGGCCAGGAACTGGAAGCCGACGTACGAGCCGAAGAAGGCCATCGCGCCGAGCTGAGCACGGATCTGGCTGCCGGAACGCAGCACGCCGAGCCGGATCAGCGGGCCGGCCGAACGGCGCTCGACGAGGACGAAGGCGGTCAGCAGGACGGCGACGGCGAGGAACGACAGCAGCGTGCGTGCGGAGGTCCAGCCGGACTCCGGTGCCTGGACCACGGTGAAGACCAGCAGCAGCATCGACGCGGTGCCGAGCACGGCGCCGGGCACGTCGTAGCCGTTGTGCTCCTTCTCGCGTTCGCTGCGCGGCAGCAGCTTCAGACCGACCGCCAGCGCGATCAGGGCGATCGGAGCGGGCAGCAGCATGGTGAGGCGCCAACTCGCCTCGGTGAGCAGGCCGGAGAGGACCAGGCCCATCGAGAAGCCGGTGGCGGCACAGGTGGTGTAGATGGAGAGCGCCCGGTTGCGCAGCGGGCCCTCCGGGAACGTCGTGGTGATGATGGACAGGCCGGCCGGGGCCGTGAAGGCGGCGCTGAGGCCCTTGATGAACCGGCTCGCGATCAGCAGCGGACCCGAGTCGACCAGCCCACCGAGCAGCGAGGCCAGCGCGAAGACTCCGAGGGCGATCAGGAAGACCTGACGGCGGCCGAGCAGGTCGGCCGCGCGACCGCCGAGCAGGAGCAGGCCGCCGTATCCCAGGATGTAGCCGCTGACGATCCATTGCAGGGTCGAGGTGGAGAGGCCGAGGTCGGAGCCGATGGACGGCAGGGCGACGCCGACCATCGACACGTCCAGCGCGTCCAGGAACATCGCGGCACACAGCACCAGCAGGGTGCCCCACAGCCGCGAGGTCCAGCGGCCCTCGGCGAGAGGGGACGCGGGGGAGAGGAGCGGAGAGGTCATGCCGGAGAGACTACATGCGCATGCATCGAATGCAAACGCATTTAATTCCGGTGCAATAATTGGTGTTCTCTGCTACGGTGCGGCCCATGGCGGCTAAGAAGGGTGAGGCCGAGGTCGAGCAGGCGCTCGTGGAACGGTGGCGGGACATGCTGGCGCTGCATGCGCGGACCCAGTGCGAACTCGACCGGGCGCTGCACCAACACGGCCTGTGCGGAAGCGACTTCGAGGTGCTGGACGTCCTCGCGGAGTCGGCGGCGCCGGACGGCTCGTGCAGTTATCGCGTTCAGGAGATCGCCGAGCGGGTCCATCTCAGTCAGAGCGCGCTGTCCCGGCTCGTCGCCCGTCTGGAGAAGGACGGTCTGGTCGAGCGCGGCATGTGCGCGGAGGACCGCCGAGGCGTCCGGGTCGCGCTCACCGGGAAAGGGCGCGCGCTGCACGGCGACGTACGGCCGCTGCAGCGCGCGGTGTTGACCCGGATGCTCACGGACTGACCGCGGCGGACTGTCAGTTGACGGCGGCTTGCCGGTTGACGGCGGCCTGCCGGTCGGCGGCGGCCTGTCAGCCGATGGCGGAGTTCTCCCGCCACAGTGTCGCCAGTGCCGCGTCCCCGGTCACGGCCGGGAGCGACAGCCGGTTCCACAACGACAGGTAGAGCAGTGCCGCGGGACCGGACACCTCGCAGTCGGCGTCCCCCTCGCCGTCGCGCTCCGTCACGGGCGGCTCTGCCGACAGACGTACGGTCCACACGGCGTCGGCCGTGTCCGTCGCCCGCACCCGCAGGATCCGGGGCCCGTCGGTCCGCACCCGGCTCTTGGCGCGCGCGTGGAAGCCGCGCAGCAGCTCGTCGATGCCGTCCGCCGCGAAATCGGCGGCGAAGTCCCGGGCGATCTCCTCGGGTGCCCGGCCACGGGCCGATTCCGCGTCCACGCGGTGCACGGCCGTCTCGTGCGCCTGCCGCCTGGCCCAGAACGCGAGCGGTGACGGCGCGGGCAGGAAGTGCCAGCACCGCAGGTCGGGCGGGGCGCAGGACAGGGTGCCGACGAGCCGCAGGTGCCCCTCCCGGAACCAGTCGAGCAGCGCGTCGCCGTCGAGCTCCGGCGGTTCGTCGATGGGGCGGGGCGCGGGGGCACCCTCGGCCACGAACGACGTCGCCCAGCGGTGCACCGCGCCCGTGTGCCGCAGCAGGTCCCTCACCTGCCAGTCCGGGCAGGTCGGCACCTTCGCGTCGGGACCCGCTTGCGCCGCCGCGGCGGCGAGCGACCGGCCTTCCCGGTCCAGGGCGTGGATGAACTCGGCAGTCTCCATGGGGGGAGTGTGCCGGATGGAGTGCGGTCGAGGGGAGGGGCGGCGGTCGTCAGCCGGCGGTCGCGCGACGGGTGGCGAAGCCGATCGCCGCGGCCACCCCGGCCAGCACGGCCACGCTGGTGAGGGCGGCGGACAGGGAGAACCAGTCGGCCATGAAGCCGATGGCGGGCGGGCCCAGAAGCATGCCGCCGTAACCGAGCGTCGAGGCGGTGGCGACGCCGCTCGGGCCGGCCAGGGCGCCCGCGCGTTCCACGGCCACCGGGAAGAGGTTGGCCAGTCCGAGTCCCGCGATCGAGTAGCCGAGGAGCGCCGCCCACAGGGCCGGGGCGAGCGCGCCGAGCAGCATCCCCGCCGCCGCGACCCCGCCGCCGATCACCACCGTACGGGTGCGGCCCAGCCGTTCGAGGAGGGTGGTGCCGGTGAGCCGGCCGACCGTCATGGCGAGCGCGAAACATGAGTACCCGGCCGCGGCGACCCCGGCGGAGGACCCCAGGTCCTGCCGCAGATGCAGGGCACCCCAGTCGGCCAGGGCTCCTTCGCCGTAGGCGGTGCACAGGGCGATCAGGCCGAAGACGACGACGAGACGACGGGTGCGGGGCGTCAGCCGGTGCGGAGCCGCCTTCCCGGGTGCCGGATCCTCGGGCCCCGCGCCGGCGGACCGGGGCCCGGCAGTGGAGTGCTCGGGCTCCGCGGGGGAGTGCTCGGGCCCGGCGGTCGTGTGCTCCGGCGACCGCGGCGGCTCCAGCCGGAGCAGCGTGGGTGCCGTGAGCGCGGTGACGAGCAGGCCGATGATCCCGAGGCCCAGCAGATGGTGGGTGGGGGACAGGGATCCCGCGACCAGCCCGCCGAGACCGGCGCCGATCATGCCGCCCAGGCTGAAGGCCGCGTGGAAGGTCGGCATGACGGGCCTGCGCAGCGCCGCGACCAGATCGACGGCGGCGCTGTTGAAGGCGACGTTGATGCTGCCGTACGCCGCGCCGAACAGCAGCAGGACGGCGCCGAGCGCGGTGGCGGAGTGGGTGAGCGGGGGCAACGTCACGCTGAGGGAGAGCAGGACCGCGCAGACCACGGTGACCGGGTGACTGCCGTAGCGGCTGCACAGGCGCCCGGTGAACATCATCGTGATCACCGCACCCGCGGAGACGCCGAGAAGTGCGAGACCGAGGGTGCTGGGGGAGGCGCCGGTCTGTTCCTTGATGGCCGGAATACGGACGACCCATCCGGCGAAGACGAAGCCGTCGAGGGCGAAGAACGTGGTCAGGGCGATACGGAGCCGGGTGAGGTCACTGCCGTGGGCCGGCACCGCGTCGCGTGTTCGGGTTTTGTTTATTTGCGGCACAAAATCAGGCTAGGTGGTGGTCCGGAACTGAACAAGGCCGTCGGGGGGTCTTGGTCGCGCTCCTCCGCCCGGACCGTGGAGACCGGACCGGACCCGGCCTGGCCCGGCCCGCCTCGTCCCGTCCCGTCCTCCCGCGCGTGTCCGGCGGGCGTCGGTCCTTGTCACCGGCCCGGAAGGCGCGTGGTGATCTCCTGGAGCAGCGGGGTGTGGGGATCCGGGCGTCAGGCGCCGGCGAGGCGGTGCGCTTCGAGGACGGCTTTCGAGGACGGCTTCGGCGAATGCCCCGGGGGCCCCTGCGGCACGTTGTGGCCGATCCCCCTCAGGGTGTGGTGCGCGTAGGCGCCGGTGAACTTGTCGCGGTAGGCCGTGCCGTCGCGCGCGGGGGTGAAGGGGTCCTTCTCGCCGTCGAGGGTGACGGTCCGCACGGCGATGGCAGGCCCTGAGGCACGAGCCGCCTCTCGAGCCCGTCGTACCGTCACGGCAGCAGTCGCCTCTCCTTGGCGACCGCCACCGCGCCCGACCGCGTCTCCACCCCCAACTTGCCGTAGATCCGCCCGAGATGGGTTTTGACCGTCGCCTCGCTGATGAACAGCGCCCGGGCGATCTCCCGGTTGCCCAGGCCGCGGGCCAGCTGAGCGAGGATCTCGTGCTCACGGGCGGACAGGGTGGGGCGCGGACTGCGCAGCCTGGTCAGCAGCCGGTCGGCGACGGGCGCCGACAGCGCGGTGCGGCCGGCCGCCGCGGTGCGGATCGCCGCGAAGAGTTCGTCCGGCCGCTCGGCCTTGAGCAGGTAGCCGGTGGCGCCCGCCTCGATGGCGCGGGTGATGTCGGCGTCGGTGTCGAACATCGTGAGCACCAGGACCCGGGGACCCGCCTCCGGTCCACCGGTCAGGTGCCGGATGGCCGTCACTCCGTCCATGCCGCCGTCGAGCTGAAGATCCATCAGCACCACGTCGGGGCGCAGCCGGGCGGCCAGGGCGAGTGCCTCCTCGCCGGTGCCCGCCTCGCCGACCACGTCGATGCCGTCGGCGCTGGACAGCAGGGCGCGCAGTCCGGCCCGGACGACGGCATGGTCGTCGCACAGCAGCAGCCGGACGGGCGGCGGGGGCACGGACGCGCTCAAGGGACGGGCTCCTTGTGAAGATCGGGGGCGAACGAGGCCAGGGGCACGGCGACGGTGACGACGGTGCCCTCGCCCGGGGTGGACTCGACGCTGAGCGTGCCGCCCGCCTGCCGGGCCCGGATCCGCATGGCCGGCAATCCGTGCCCGCGCGTGCGGTCCTGTTCCGGCACCGGAGCTTCCGGCACCGGAGCTGTGCCCGGATCGGTGTGCGGTTCGGTGCCCGGAGAGGCGTCGAGAGGGGTGCCAGGAGCGGAGTTCGGGGCGGTGTCCGGGGTGAGCGCACCGGCGGCGGCGCCGCGCGGGCCGGCCGGTTCGCCGGGCCCCGGCCCCCGTCCCCGCCCGAATCCGCGCCCGTTGTCCGCGACGTCCAGGGAGACCAGATCGTCCAGGCAGGTCAGGGTCAGGACACCGCGGGTCGCCGCGGCGTGTTCGCGTACGTTGGCCAATGCCCCCTGGGCGATGCGCAGGAGCGCCGCCTCGACCCGTTCGGGCAGCGGGCCCGGGTCGCCGTCGAGCCGGAACTCCAGGGCCAGACCCGGTCCGCTCTCCCGAGCGGCGAGCAGGGCGAGAGCCTCGGGGAGTGTGTGTGCGGCGAGGTCGGCCGGCGCCAGGTCGTGCACGAACCGGCGGGCCTCGGCGAGGCCCCGGGAGGAGATCTCGGCGGCCTCGCGCAGGTGCTCCCGGGCCGCGTCGGGATCCGACTCCCAGACGCGCTCGGCCGCGTGCAGCATCATGCGCTGACTGGACAGGCCCTGCGCGAGGGTGTCGTGGATCTCCGTGGACAGCCGCTGCCGCTCCGCGAGGACACCCGCCTGCCGCTCGGAGGCCGCGAGGTCGCGGCGGGTTCGGACCAGATCGTCGATCAGCACACGCTGCCGGGCTCCCTGGCGCTGCAGATGGACCATCACGGCGGTGGCCACCGCGGCGACGGCCGGCGGGGCCAGGACCATGTTGGGATTGAGCGCGCCGTCGGCCACGCGCACCTCCGAGACCACGACCAGCGCGGTGAGTACGGCCGCGAGCGGCACCGCGATCCGTGTCGGCAACGCGTGCAGGCCGGCGAACAGCAGCGGCATGGCGCACCAGGTCGCGCTCGGCGCGAGCACCAGGAGAACCACCCAAACGGCCGAGACCGAGCCCAGCCACGCAAGGTGGCGCGAGGACGGCGCAGAACCGGGCCGGGGCGCCGGGGCCAGGGCCCGCCCGAGGACGTAGAGCAGGCAGAAGGCCGCGTACAGCGCCACCACCCAGCCGGTGTGCGCTCCGCCCCGGTCGCGGCTCAGGAAGCGGACGAACGAGGAGCCGAGCAGCACGAAAAACGCGAGGTGGACGACGGTGCCCAGCCAGCGCTCGTCCGGATCGGTGTGTCTCATCCTCCGTGTCTAACGCGAGAGCCTCCCGACCGCATCAACCGATCGGCTGACATCCGGATCGCCCGAACCGGCCGGTCGGCCGAGACGGTCGTACGAGGCGGACGCGCCTGGGCGGCGCGAGGCTGGAACCGGATCCCGCACCGTGCGGGAGACACCGGGCGGGAGACACCGTTCGGGAACCGCGCCGTCGGCCGGGAACCGCCCGTCGGCGGGAATCGCGCGAGGGCCCGTGACCGCGCGACAGCCCGCAGCGCGCGGCAGCCCGGAACAGCGTGATCGCCGGGAACCTCGCGAACGTCACGCATCTCGAGAACATCGCTCGGAAAGGCCGGGAATCACATGCCCGCCAAGAAGCTCACCGTCAACCGCGCGGCCCTGGGTCACCGCATCGGGTACGCCCTGCGCCACCCGGACCGGGTGCCCCGCCATGTGGCCCGTGCCGCCCGGGACCTGTGGCTGAGCCGCCGCCATCAGGACCACGTCTCCTACTACCGCGCGGTGATGCGCTCCGACACCCGCGCCGATCCGGACGCGGCGGTCGGCAGCCGCAGCCGTGAACGGTGGCTCGCCCTCGGGGCCATGCAGTTCGACTACCTGCTCGGACACGGTCTGCGTCCGGAGCACCGCATGCTGGAGATCGGCTGCGGCAACCTGCGGGGCGGCTGGCGGTTCATCCGGCACCTGGAACCGGGCAACTACCACGGCATCGACATCTCACCCGACATCCTCGTGGCCGCCCAGGACACGATCGTGGAGATGGGGCTGCAGCAGCGGCTGCCGACGCTGACGCCGGTGCGCGACCTGACGCTGCGGTTCCTGCCCGACGCCCACTTCGACGTCGTGCACGCGCACAGCGTCTTCTCGCACTCGCCGCTCCCGGTCATCGACGAGTGCCTGGCCAACGTGGGGCGGGTGCTCGCGCCGGGCGGCTGGTTCGACTTCACCTTCGACCGCACCGAGGGCGAGGAACACCAGGTGCTGCGCGAGGACTTCTACTACCGCACCGACACCCTCGTGGCCCTGGCCGAGAAGCACGGCCTGCGAGCCGGCTTCATGGACGACTGGGAGGAACTCCCGCACGGCCAGTCCAAGATCCGCGTCACTCATGGGGCCTGACATGACACGACATGACCTCAGCTGAACCGACCCGGCCTGAACCGACCCGGCCTGAACCGACCTGATCTGCCTCGACTCGAAGAGAGGGGACCATAGGGGCATGCGGATGTACGGAGAGCGGCTGCGGGCCCTGGCGGGGGCGGTGTTGATGGTGGGTGTCGCGGTGGCCTGCGGCGGACAGGGAGACGGCGGCGGGTCGGCGACCGCCACGGCCACCGCGCCCGCCAAGGGCACGGCCACCGGCACGAGTACGGGTAGCGATGCCGGGCCGACCGCGCCGACCGCGTCGGCCCCTCGGTTCGACGAGGAGATCGGGCTGCCCGACGGCCGACGCGTGGGCATGGCGTACGTCGAGGGACGCGGGCTGGTGGAACGGCACCGGGACGCGGACACGCGCGTGTGGAGCGCGCCGCGCGTGGTGTACGCGACCGCGACCGACCGGTGCCAGAGCCTCACGCTCAAGGTGTTCGGAGGGACGGTCGCGGTCATCGCCGACTGGGGCGACTACTGCTACGACGGCGAACCGCCCATGGAGTCGATCGCGGCCGTCGGCACGGGGGACCTCGGCCGGTGGGACACGAAACTCACCAGGAGCTTCGACGGCTGGTCGAAGGTCGCCACCGCGGGCGGCTCGGGGGACCTCGTCTTCACCCGCAGTTCCACCGAGTGGCTGACCCGGCTCCGGTGGAGCGGAGCGGAAGGTTTCGCGGAGGTGGAGGAGGTCCGGCGCTGATCCTGCGGCCCGTCTCCCGCCCCCGTCCGCCGCCCTGATCGCAGGCCCGGACCGCCTCCCCGGATCGCCCGCGTCCGGACGATCACGAACAGCGAGCACCGCAGGCTGACGCGGTGTTTTACAGTGGCTCTCGCCAGTCCAGGAGACTCCGGAACCTGTGAGGTACACGCCCAACATGTCGACAGAAACGTTTGAGTTCCAGGTAGAGGCCCGTCAGTTGTTGCAGCTGATGATCCATTCGGTCTACTCGAACAAGGACGTCTTTCTCCGCGAGCTCGTCTCCAACGCCTCCGACGCGCTGGACAAGCTACGTCTCGCCGCGCTGCGGGACGACACGCTCGACGCCGACGTCTCGGACCCGCACATCGAGATCGAGATCGACGCTGCCTCCCGCACCCTGACGGTGCGGGACAACGGCATCGGGATGTCGTACGACGAGGTCGGCCGGCTCATCGGCACGATCGCCAACTCGGGCACGGCGAAGTTCGCGCAGGAGCTGCGCGAGGCCCAGGAGGAGGGCGGGGCCGAGGGGCTCATCGGGCAGTTCGGCGTCGGCTTCTACTCCGGCTTCATGGTGGCCGACGAGATGACGCTGCTGACCCGGCGGGCCGGCGAGAGCCAGGGCACCCGCTGGTCGTCGCGCGGTGAGGGCACCTACACGCTGGCGCGGGTGGACGACGCGCCGCAGGGCACCACGGTCACGCTGCACCTGAAGCCGGCCGACGCCGACGACCAGCTGCACGACTACACCGCGGACCGGACGATCAAGGAGATCGTCAAGCGCTACTCGGACTTCATCACCTGGCCCATCAGGCTGGTCCCGAAGGCGGTCGACGGCGACACCGCCGGCACCACCGACGCCGACGGGGCCGCCGACACCGCGCCCGAACCCGAGACGCTGAACTCGATGAAGGCCCTGTGGGCGCGCTCGCGCGACGAGGTGTCCGACGACGAGTACCACGAGCTGTACAAGCACATCAGCCACGACTGGCGCGAACCGCTGGAGACCGTCCGGCTCCAGGCGGAGGGCACCTTCGAGTACCAGGCGCTGCTGTTCCTCCCCTCGCACGCCCCGCACGACCTGTACAACCAGAACTACCAGCGTGGCGTGCAGCTGTATGTGAAGCGCGTCTTCATCATGGACGACTGCGAGGCGCTGCTGCCGCCCTACCTGCGGTTCGTCAAGGGCGTGGTCGACGCGGCGGACCTCTCGCTGAACGTCTCGCGCGAGATCCTCCAGCAGGACCGTCACATCCGGATGATGCAGCGCCGGCTCACCAAGAAGGTCGTCTCCACGGTCAAGGACATGATGACCGCGGCCCCCGACCGCTACGCCACCTTCTGGCGGGAGTTCGGCGCCGTCCTGAAGGAAGGACTGCTGTCGGACTCCGACAACCGCGAAACCCTCCTCGCCGTCTCGTCGTTCGCGAGCACGCACAGCGCGGACGAACCGACCACGCTGAAGAGTTACGTGGAGCGGATGAAGGACGGGCAGGACGCCGTCTACTACCTGACCGGCGAGTCCCGGCAGAGCATCGAGAACTCCCCGCACATGGAGGCGTTCCGGGCCAAGGGCATCGAGGTCCTGCTCCTCACCGACCCGGTCGACGAGGTGTGGGTCGACGCGGTGGGCGAGTTCGACGGCAAGCCGCTGCGGTCCGTCGCCAAGGGCGAGGTCGACCTCGGCGGAGAGGACGGCGAGAAGGCCGACGGCGAGCGTGAGAAGCAGGGCGAGGAGTACGCCGGTCTGCTCGGCTGGATGAAGGAGCAGCTGAGGGAGGACGTCAAGGAGGTACGGCTGTCGTCCCGCCTCACCGTGTCCCCGGCCTGCATCGTCTCCGACGCGCACGATCTCACCCCGGCGCTGGAGAACATGTACCGGGCGATGGGGCAGGAGGTGCCGCGCGCCCTGCGGATCCTCGAACTCAACCCCGATCACCTGCTCGTGAAGGGCCTCAACCAGGCCTACAAGGAGCGGGAGGACCGTGCCGGGCTCGCCGAGACGGCCGAGCTGCTGCACGGCCTGGCGGTCCTCGCCGAGGGCGGACGGCCGAAGGAGCCCGGACGGTTCGTGAAGCTGGTGGCAGACCAGCTGGAGCGCGCGCTGTAGCCGGTGCCACAGGGAGACCGGGCAGAGTCCTCTGCCCGGTCTCTTCACGTACCGCACGCCGAACACTGCGGCCGGCGCGCTGGTGCGGGTTCAGACGAGGAGGACCCTGATTCCTGCCTCCTCGAACCGGCCCACCGTCGCCGCGTCGGCCGCCGTGTCCGTGACGAGGGTGTCCACCGTGTCGGCCGCGCAGATCCGGGCGAACGCCCGCCGCCCCAGCTTGCTGGAATCGGCGGCCACCACCACCCGATCGGCGCGCTCGCACAACAGCCGGTCGACCGCCGCCTCGGCCTCGTCGTGCGCGGCGGCGCCGTGCGTCACATCGAAGGACACGACACCGAGCACCGCCACGTCGAGGGTGATCTGACCCAGCACGCCGTCCGCGAGCGGACCGACCAGCTCGTACGACTGCGCCCGTGCCACCCCGCCGGTCACCACGATCTTGAACTGGGGGCGCACCGCCAGCTCCGCCGCGATGTTCAGCGCGTTCGTGACCACGGTCAACGCCGGCGAGCCGGACGCCAGATCGCCGCGCACGGCCAGCGCGCGGGCCACCTCCGTGGTCGTCGTGCCGCCGGTCAGCCCGACCGCCTCGCCGGGTGCGACCAGATCGGCCACCGCCCTCGCGATCCGCTGCTTCTCGGTGGCCTGCCGGGCCGTCTTGTACCGCAACGGCAGCTCGTACGACACCCCGTGCACCACCGCCCCGCCCCGCGTGCGCAGCAGCATCTGCTGCTCGGCGAGTTGGTCGAAGTCGCGGCGGATCGTCGCCGCCGACACAGCGAGCGCGGCCGCCGCGTCCTCGACGTCCAGCCGGCCGCGCTCGACGAGCAGCTCCAGCAGCGCCTTCCAGCGGGCGTCACGTGACATCGACGTTCTCCGTCCTCATGCTTGAAGTTGCTCGAAAGGTGGCTCTATCTTGCATGAACACGCATCAACAGTCACCGTCGGGGAGAGGTGGGGCATGACCCACGTCGAGGACGAACTGACCGACCAGCCCGCGTGCTGGACCCGAGCCGCAGCCGAAGTCTCCCGATACGCAGATGAGTTGCCGAAGCCCGGGGAGCGGGTGGCGATCGTCGGGTGCGGCACCTCGTACTTCATGGCCCAGGCCGCGGCTGCCCTGCGCGAGGGGGCGGGGCACGGCGAGACCGATGCCTTCGCCGCCTCGGAGTTCCCCCACGCCCGCTCCTACGACCGGGTCGTCGCCCTGACCCGGTCCGGCACCACCTCCGAGGTCCTCGGACTGCTCGGCCGGCTGCGTGGACACACCCGCACGACCGCGATCACCGCCGACCCGCACACCCCGGTCATGGAGTCGGCCGACCACGTCGTGGTCCTGGACTACGCCGACGAACGCTCCGTCGTGCAGACCCGGTTCGCGACCACCGCGCTCACCCTGCTCCGCGCCCATCTCGGCCTGCACGGCGACAGCGTCGTCACCGACGCCCGCACCGCGCTCGCCGAGCCGCTGCCCCGCGGCCTCGTGGACTGCGGGCAGTTCACCTTCCTCGGGCGCGGCTGGACCGTCGGACTGGCGAACGAGGCCGCGCTGAAGATGCGCGAGGCGTCGCTGTCCTGGACCGAGGCCTATCCCGCGATGGAGTACCGGCACGGCCCCATCAGCGTCGCCACCGCTTCCACCGCGACCTGGATGTTCGGCGAGGCACCCGACGGGCTGGCCCGGCAGGTGGGCGCCACCGGCGCGTTGTGGGTGCCGGGTGAGCTGGACCCCCTCGCCGAACTGGTCCGCGCCCAGCGCCTCGCCGTGGCCGTCGCGGCCGCCCGCGGCCTCGATCCGGACCGCCCGCGTCACCTCACCCGCTCGGTGATCCTCACCCCCTGAGCCCCCGACTCCCGAAGAGGAGCTGCCGTGCCGCTCACCACCACCGGCGAACTGGTCACCCGGGCGCACGCGGCCCGTACCGCCGTCGCAGCCTTCAACATCATCACGCTGGAACACGTCGAGGCCGTCATCGCCGGCGCCGAGTCCGCAGGCGCGCCCGTCGTCCTCCAGGTCAGCGAGAACGCCGTCGCCTACCGCCAGGGTCAGCTGCTCCCGCTCGCGCGCGCCGCCGCCGTCGCCGCCGAACGGGCCGCCGTGCCGGTCGCGTTGCATCTCGACCACGTCCAGAGCGACCCGCTGCTCCGCCGGGCGGCCGACGCGGGCTTCAGTTCGGTGATGTACGACGCCTCCCGCCTGCCGTACGCGGAGAACCTCGCCGCGACCCGGGCCGCCGTGGAGCTGGCGCATGCCCGAGGGCTGTGGATCGAGGCCGA
The DNA here is from genome assembly GCF_042880655.1 of Streptomyces sp. NPDC058295. Classification (NCBI taxonomy): domain Bacteria; kingdom Bacillati; phylum Actinomycetota; class Actinomycetes; order Kitasatosporales; family Streptomycetaceae; genus Streptomyces; species Streptomyces sp. NPDC058295. Next base: position 149,668 of record NZ_JBHVYO010000007.1, on the reverse strand, counting down.
GTTGGGGGAGATAGGCGGCAAGGGCGCGCATGCGCCCGGTGCCCGCACCGACCCGGTCGAGGCCCGCGCGTTCGTGGCTGACTCCGGGGTGGACGCCCTGGCCGTCGCCATCGGCAGCGTCCACGCGATGACCACCCGCACCGCCGTCCTGGACCACGCCCTGCTCGAGCGGCTCCGCACGGCCCTCGACGTGCCGCTCGTCCTGCACGGCTCCTCCGGCGTCCCGGACCGCGAGCTGACGGCCGCCGTCACGGGCGGCATCGCCAAGGTCAACATCGGCACCGCGCTCAACCAGGCCATGACCGGCGCGATCCGCGAGCACCTGGGGGCGCATCCGGACGCGGTCGACGCCCGGACCTACCTGAGCGCGGGACGGGAGGCCATGGCGCGCACCGTCGAGCGGCTCGTCACCGGTGTCGGGCTCACCCTTGCCTGACCGCCTTCAACACTACGAACTTCCGGTCACCGGCGACCAGTTCACTGTTGCCGAACAGTCGCTTCAGCTTCACGTGGTAGCCCAGGTGCCGGTTGCCCACCACCCACAGTTCGCCGCCCGGCCGCAGGGCGCGCCGGGCCCCCGTGAACATCCGCCAGGCCGTGGCGTCCGTCGTCGCCTGGTGGGAGTGGAACGGCGGGTTGTTCAGCACGACGTCCACACTGCCGTCCGCCACCCCCGCCAGCCCGTCCCCGACCCGGAACTCGGCGTGCCCCGGCACCCCGTTCGCCTTGTACGTGGCCTCCGCCGACGCCACCGCCTGGAACGACTCGTCCGTGAACAGCACCTCGGCCTCCGGGTTGGCCAGCGCCACCGCCGTGCCGACGATGCCGTTGCCGCAGCCCAGGTCGACGACCCGGCGGGTGCCGCTGGTCGTCGGCAGGTGCTTCAGGAGGAACCGGGTGCCGATGTCGAGCCGGTCGGCGCAGAACACGCCCGCGTGGTTGACGACCGGACGGCCGGAGAGGGCGCCGCCGACGTCGTCGGGAAGTTCGTAGACGTACGGCCACGGGTTGGCGGGGCGGCGCGGCGCCGGGTCCGGGGTGCAGAAGACGAGCCGGGCCTTCTGCTCGGCGAGCGAGGTCCGGGTCGGCCCGAGGATCCGCTCGAACAACCGCAGCGTCGAGGTGTGGATCTCCTTCACCATGCCGGTGCCGACCACGACCGTGCCCGCGTGCACGGCGGGCGCCAGCCGCAGCAGCTGGTCCTCCAGCAGCGCCAGGCTCTTGGGCACCCGGACCAGAAGCACGTCGATCCGGTCCGGCACCGGGTCCTGGGTGGTGAGCAGCCGGACCGCGCCGGTCTCGACGCCGGCCCGCGCCAGGTTCGCCCGGGTCGCCTCCTGGCCCAGCCAGGAGTCGGTGATCTGCGTGGGGCGATGCGCCGCGAGCGCCGTGACCAGCGCGCCCCAGCGGTCGCCGAGCACCACCACCGTGCCGGTCAGCGGGACGTCCCGCTCCGCGAGGTGTCTGAGCAGGTACGCGTCGGATGCGTCCCAGGCGCGCAGCGTCTCGCGCGGATCCTCGGGGTGGCGGGCCAGCGTGACCTCGCCCCACGGCGTCGTCATAGGGTCGTTCATCGTGCTTCAAGGCTAACCGAGCAGCAGCTCAGGCCCGGTGTCGGACCCATGGCGGAGGATGGGTCCATGGACTCCGAGCTGTTTCCGCGGGAACGGGCGCAGGTCGCGCCGGGCGCGGTGCATGTGCCCGACTGGGCGGACCCGGCCCACCAGCGTGAGCTGCTCCGGGCCTGCCGGGACTGGGCCCGTCCGCCGGCCGGCCTGCGCACGGTCCGTACCCCCGGCGGCGGCACGATGACCGCCCGCCAGGTCTGCCTGGGCTGGCACTGGTACCCGTACGCCTACGCCCGTACGGTCAGCGACGGTGACGGCGCGCCCGTCAAGCCCTTCCCCGCCTGGCTGGGCGAGCTGGGCCGGCGCGCGGTGGCCGACGCGCTGGGACCGGAGCAGGCACGGGGCGCCGCGTACGACATCGCGCTGATCAACTTCTACGACGGCGACGCCCGGATGGGCATGCACCGTGACGCCGACGAGGAGTCCGACGCGCCGGTGGTCTCCCTCAGCCTCGGCGACACCTGCGTCTTCCGCTTCGGCAACCCGCGGACCCGGACCCGGCCCTACACCGACGTCGAGCTGCGCAGCGGCGACCTGTTCGTGTTCGGTGGGCCGTCGCGGCTCGCGTACCACGGAGTGCCGAGGGTCCTCCCGGGCACGGCGCCGGCCGGTCTCGGCCTGACCGGACGGCTGAACATCACCCTGCGGGTGAGCGGCTTCCCCGTCGTCACCTGAGGAACGGATCATGGGAGACTCGCCCTCATGAGCGGCAAGGCGGACCCCCGGCCGGCGGGGGATGGGACCACCTCGAGAGCGCGGCTGGACCGGGGGCGCGGTGCGCTCGGGCCCGCGTTGGAGCTCGTGCACACCGGACGGGCGCCCACCCGAGCGGTGCTCACCGCCGAACTAGGCGTCACCCGCGCGACGGCCGGCGCGGTCGCCGCGGAGCTGGAGGCGCTGGGCCTGATCAGGGTCGACGCACGGCCGGGGGCGGCCGCCGGTTCGCAGGGCCGCCCCTCCCACCGGCTCGAGGTGGCCGAGGAGGGCCCGGTCGCTCTCGCCGCGCAGGTGCACGCCGACGGGTTCCGGGCCGCGCTGGTCGGTCTCGGCGGGCGGATCGTGGCCACCACGCCGAGCTGCGAGACGGTCGACGCCGATCCGGCCAAGGTGCTCGGCGCCGCGGTCGACGCCGGCGCCGAACTGCTGCGGCAGACGGGCCGGCCCTGTGTGGGCGCCGGACTGGCGGTACCGTCCGCGGTCACCGAACCCGAGGGGCTGGCGCTGAACCCGCTGCACCTGGCGTGGCCGGTGGGCGCGCCTGTACGGGAGATCTTCGCCGAGCGGATCCGTTCCGCCGGGCTCACCGGCCCCGGGTTCGTGGGCAACGACGTCAACCTCGCCGCCCTCGCGGAACACCGGCACGGCGCCGGACGGGGCGCCCGCGACCTGCTGTGCGTGGCCACCGGGCACCGGGGCGTCGGTGGCGCACTGGTGCTGGACGGCCGTCTGCACACGGGCAGTTCGGGCCTCGCCCTGGAGGTCGGCCATCTCACCGTCAATCCCGAGGGCCGCCCCTGCTACTGCGGCAGCCGGGGCTGTCTCGACGTCGAGGCGGACCCGCTCGCCCTCCTCACCACCGCGGGCCGCGAACCCGGCCCCGAGGGCTCCCTGCTCCAGCAGGCCAACGAGCTGATCGGCGAGGAGTACGGCGATCCGGTGGTCCGCATGGCCGCCGAAGCCCTGATCGACCGGCTCGGTCTGGGGCTGGCCGGTCTGGTGAACATCCTCAACCCGGACCGGATCATCCTCGGCGGTCTGCACCGCACCCTTCTCGACGCCGACCCCGACCGGCTGCGCGCCGTCGTCGCCGACCGGAGCCTGTGGGGCCGCAGCGGCGGCGTCCCCATCCTCGCCTGCTCCCTCGACCACAACAGCCTGGTCGGCGCGGCCGAGTTGGCCTGGCAGCCGGTGCTGGACGATCCGCTGGGGGCGCTGGGCCCCGTGTGAGACGCGGCGCTGCCCTCGGCACGGGCCTACGGCAGGGCCCGGCCTGCCGCGGTGCCCGCCCACCGCACGCAGGCCTACAGCGCGGCCCCGCCGTCGATGACCAGGTCGGCGCCCACGACGGACGCCGCGTCGTCCGAGGCGAGGTACAGCACCGCCCGGGCCACCTCCTCGGTCGACGACACCCGGCCCAGCGGTGACTGCTCCTTCATCCGCAGGGCACGCTCGGCCTCGGACTCGCCCGGCCGCAGCGACATGGCCGTCTCGGACGGGCCGGGGCTGACGGCGTTGATCCGGACGCCGTCGCCCAGGTGTTCCAGCGCGGCACCACGGGTCAGCGCGGTCACGGCCGCCTTGCTCGTGGCGTACGCGGTCAGGCCCCGGATCTGCCGGTGCACGCCGATGTTGGACGACACGTTGACGATCGCGCCGCCTCCCGGCTGCGTCCGCATCTGCCGCACCTCGGCCCGCAGGGCGAGGAAGACACCGGTCAGATTGGTGTCGAGCATGGACCGCCAGTCCTCCTCGTCGACGTCGGCGAGCGGCCGTCCGGCCCGGAGGACACCCGCGTTGTTGACGGCGACGTCGAGCGAGCCGAAGCGGTCGACGGCCGCCCGGACGAGCGCGTCCAGGTCGGCGGCGCGCGAGACGTCGGCGACCCGGGCGAGAGCGGTCCCGCCGGCCCGTTCGACGAGCCCGACCGTCTCGTCGAGCGAGGCGCGGGTGCGCCCGGCCACGACGACCTGCGCCCCCTCGGCGGCGAAGGCCAGGGCGAGGGTCCGTCCGATGCCGGAACCACCACCGGTGACGAGTGCGGTGCGGCCGGAGAAGCGGTTCCGAGACATGACAGTCCTTTCCAGACCGATCATTCCAATATGTGGGCAGACAAAAGCGACCCCGGCGGTTCGACGGGGTCGGGGTCGGTCAGTCCAGCAGCGTGAGCGCCTGCTCCGCCGCGTCCCGCACCCGCGCGGGATCGGGGGAGGCCTTGCCGACCACCCGCAGTCCCTGGAGCAGGACCAGCAGCAGGCGCGCCAGCCCGCGCGGATCGCGCCCGGCCGGCAGTTCGCCCTGTGCCCGCGCACGCACCAGCGCCGACTCCAGCAGCGTCTCCAGGTGCTCCCAGCTGCGCTCGACCCGGCGGGCCGCCGCGGTGTCGTGCGGGGCCAGTTCCGCCGCCGTGTTGGTGACGAGGCACCCGTACGCCCGGCTCGCCTCGTCCGTCGCCTCCGCGGCGAACCGCCGCACCACGGCGCGCACCGCGGGGAGCGCGGGCCCCGGCTGCGACAACTCGTCCAGCAGCAGCGGCTGATGCTTCTCCCCGTACCGGTCCAGCGCCTTCAGGTACAGGTCGTGCTTGTTGCCGAAGGTCGCGTAGAGACTGGCGCGGCCGATGCCCAGGTGCTCCACGAGGTCCGCCATCGACGTGGCCTCGTAGCCGCGCCGCCAGAACAGCTCCAGCGCCGACTGGAGGGCCGAGTCCGGGTCGAATTCCTTGGTCCTGGCCATGAGCCGACGCTAGATCAAACGAGAATGATCGGTCAAGTATGGCAGGGGGTTGGGCGCGGATCAGTCGTCCTCGCAGGCGTCGGCGCGGAAGCCCTCCATCGACGCGCTGAGATAGCCGTCGTCGTCGGCACCCGGTACATCGCCCGCGAAGTAGCGCACCCGGCCCGGGGTGAGCGCGGCCAGGTGGGCGAGCGTGAAGGAGACGTCTGCCGTCGACCAGGAGTTGTCCTCGGTCGCTCCGTACAGGACGTAGGTGCGCTGCCGGTCGAGCGTGGCCGGCAGCTGCCGGTCGACGCTCCAGCCCCCGCCTCCGGTGCGCAGTGGCCAGGTGACGAAGCCGGTGGCGGGCTCCGCGCGGCTCCAGCTCCCCACGTCCTCGGACTCGTCACCGCCGTCGCCGGTGTACAGGACGGCCCCGTCGATGTGGTGTCGACAGACCACCAGCACCCCGACCGGCTGCCCCTCCTCGGTCACCGTGATGCCCGTACTGCCCGCCTCCGGCACCGTGCAGCCGGTCGACGAGGCCAGCACCGCGAGAGCGGCGCAGGCCGCGGCGGCGTACCGGATCCGCATGACACCCCCTGACACAGACCCACATCCTGACCTGGGCAGGCTCAACGGACAAGGCCTGTGGACGAGTTGCTACCGGGCCCGTGCCGCCGCCCGCAGGCGGTCGCGGACCCGCAGCACATTGGGGTGGGCCTCGCTGCCGGGACGCTGGACGAGGAAGAGCGTGTTGAGCGGGGGTTCCTCGGGGGAGTGGGCGGGTCAGGCGGCCCTTGGCCAGGTACTCCTGGCACAGCGAGTGCGGCAGCAGGCTGTAGCCGGCGCCCGCGTTGACCGCCGACAGGACCGCGTACAGATGGGGCACCGTGACCGCGGCGCGGGCGTTAGCTGTTTGCCGAAGACGTTGCGCCAGTAGCCCCGGGCGATGGGCAGGTCCTCGGCGTACGACACCAGGGGGACGTCGCGCAGCGCGGCGCACAGACCGCCGTCCCCGCCGGATACTGCTCGACCCGCCGGGCCCAGGCGGGGGAGGCGACCAGGACGTACTCCTCGTCGGCCAACGGCACCGACTCCGCCGCACGACCGCGCGGCCGCCGGGTGGCGATCACCAGATCGTGCCGGCCGGCCCGCATTTCCTCCAGCAGCGGTTCGGTCAGCCCCTGCGTGACCCGCAGTTGAAGCCCGTCGGTGACCAGCGGGGCCAGCGCCGGCAGCAGCACCCGCACGCACAGCAGCTCCGACGGCCCCGCCAGATGCACCGGCGTGGTCTGTCCGGACCGCGGACCGCCGCCCTCGAGCGAGGCCAGCGTGTCGAGCGGCGCGGCGACCTGCCCGGCGAGCTCGTGGTCCGGCGGTGTCGGTTCCACCCCCTGGGGAGCCGGGTGAAGCGCTCACGCCCGGTGTGCTGCTCCAGGGGGCGGATCTGGGCGGTCACGGTGGGCTGCGAGAGCCCAGCCGAGCGACGGAACCCGCACTCTCCGGAAGGAACCCCGATGACCACGCAGAACGCGATCGGCTGGCCCGAGAAGTACCTGCCCGGCACCGGCGACAACTTCGTCTCCAACGAGGTGATCGTGCAGGGCCTCACGGCCGCGAAGGTCTGGCGCTTCCTGATCGACACCTCCGAGTGGGCGGACTACTACGACAACGTCGCCGACATCTCCTTCCCGCAGGGGCGCGGCCCCGAGCTGAAGGGCGGCGTAGGTGAGGATGCCCACTGTCAGACGACTGGGCGGGCACCCTCACCTACGTCGCCGTCATCAACGCCCGAGACCCGAGCCCACTGCTTCGTGGAGTACCTCTCCCTCAAGGTCGCCAGGAAGATCGTCAGTCACCTCAGCTCAGGTGAGCGGGTGCGCCTTGCAGTCGGACCTGACGCATAGGCATCCCAAGGGGCTTCGGTGGTCGAACGTGCGCCGAGGGCGCACGCCTGAAGTACTTCTGTGCCCTCAACGCGCCGCTGACAACGTGCAACTCCGCGGATAGCGTCGCTGTGCGTTAAGCGGATGGGGGCCTTTCCGCCATGAGGACATAGTTCTTGCACTGGTGATGTCGCGGGTGCACGGCGCGGGCCCCAAGCGAGTGGGGTAAGGCGGGCGTGAACCGGGGGGCTCATGAGCGGCAATCAAGGTCGGCGGCAGTCCGAGGGGACCCCAAGGCCGGGAAGCCGGTCCAACAACCGGCGCGCGACCGCACAGCTCAGGGACCGGGCCGTACGGGAGTTCAACGCCGCCACGCAGCGCGGCCTGGCAGGTGTCCCTGTCGGCGAGGAGACGCAACCAGTATTCGTGCAGTTCCTGCACGGCGGCCTCAACGAGCTGATGGCGGTGTCGGATCCCGAGGCTCGACTGCCCGAGGCCACCCACAATCTTGAGGGGTTCGCCTCGAATCTGGCCGTCGAGACGCGCCGTCGCAGTCTGGCCACCGTCACCTTGGCCGTGTTCACCGCGATCAGGGAACACACCTGTCCACTGTGGCCGTTCTGCTGATCCTGAGAGAAGGCCACCATGGCAGCAGCTGGAGAAGCGGCCGCAGCAGGACGACGCAATGCCGCCCTGACAGTGGCGTCGGATACGAGCAAGCACGTCCTGACGCTGACGACCGCGGTCGTCACCATCACGATCAGTCTGGCCAAGGACATCGTCGCCGATGCGACTCCCTCGGACTTGGTGTGGCTGCAGCTGGCCTGGCTGGCTCACGCCATCTCCGTACTCACTGGAGTTGGCACGCTCCTGGCTCTGGCCGGCACCGTGAGCGAGAGTGACGACACCACCTCCATCTACTCGACGAACATCCGACTGCCGGCCGCATTGCAAATGACCTTCTTCGCGATGGGGTTGGCGTTCGTGGTCGTCTTCGGTGTCTTGGCCATTTAGGCGCGACAGCCTCCACCTTGCGACGTCGTTGAGATCCCTTATGGGCTCGTTCGCCCACCAACGGTGGGACGAGAAAGGACATGGGATGGCACCTCCCGGCTCGTACGGAGCCGCTTTCACTCCCGGCGGTTCCCCTCGGGAGATAGAGGCCCTGCTCGGCGGCATCACTGAGGCGTTGAACGAGCTCAGGCACCTGGACACCGAGGCGGGCGGGCACGCGGTGGACGGATTCGCTGCCGGCTCCGCCCGGGTCACGGAGATCAGCAGACGCTACGGGGAGCCGTACCGGCTCGGCGTTGTCGGGGACTTCAACGCCGGCAAGAGCACGCTGATCAACATGATGCTCGGCCGCCGCGGTGCCGTGGTTGAGGGCGTGGTTGCCACCACGGGGACGCTCACCGAGCTGTGGTGGGGTGGGACCGAGTCGGGAGAGGTGCTGGACCAGGACGGCGCGACCCTGTTCCGTGGAACGCTGGAGGAGGCGCAGCGGTACACCGACCAGCGCACCGTCGAGGGACGGTCGGTGCACGGTCGGCGGGTGCGCGTGATCCTGCGCCTACCGGCGGGCGTGTTGAAGAACCTGATCATCTTGGACACGCCCGGGCTGAGCGCCACGCAGGCGGACGACGCGACGACCATGGAGGCTCTGCACTTGGTGGACGCGGCCGTGCTCGTGGTGAGCGGCCATCAGCCCGGGGGCGACAAAGCGGTCCGGCTCGCCGAGCAACTGCGGCGGACCAGGCGGCGATTCCTTGTCGTGGTCACCAAGAAGAACAAGATCCCGGACGTGAATGTGGCTCTGGCTGCCGTCATGGACACCTTCGGCGCCACCGCCGACGGGGAGCCCGTCGCGGTTGACTCCATCGACGGCCTGGCGGCCTTGCAGGAGCTGCGGACGGTGGCACACGGCGGCGACCCCGAGGCAGTCCGCGCGGCGCAGGACCGTCTCGCCGCCTCGGGATACACGGCCCTGTACGAGCATCTCTCGGCGTCCTTCCTCGGCGGGCAGTGCAGTTCCGGGCGCAGCAGTCAGGCGCTGTCAGACGTCCGAGACACGCTGAAACGACTCGTTGCCCGGGCGGAGCGGCAGGCTGAGCGCCTCACGGCTGAGGCCGAGAAGGCCGGGGGCGAGAAGGACAAGCATGCGGAGTTCGTCAAGACGGCCCTCTTTCCTCAAAAGCGCCGCCTCGACCGTCGGCTCGAGGATCTGTTGGACCTGCACATCGGCGAGTTGCTCGAGGACGTGGCCGAGGCCGCGGAGTTGGCGGTGGAGCAGGTTCACGCCCAGGCGCGGCGTATGGCGGTGCAGGGCTTGTGGGCCAGCATCTCGTCGATCTTCACGGACGATTCCGGGCTCACCCTCGCAGAGAGGATGGAACGCATGGTCCGGGACGCTCTCGGACCAGACCGCCTGAGGATCTTCTCCCATGCGCTCCATCGCGCCGCGCTCGGCGAGTTGTCGTTCGGCTGGAACGAAAGCGACTTGCGCATCGACGAGGTCGGCGAGGTGGTCGCCGCCGAGCTCGGTCCCGTACTCACACAGGTGACGGCGGGAGCGCAGGGGCTGGTCGAGGAGGCCTCCGATGAGCTCTTCCGCTCCGTGACGATGATGTGCCACCCGGCCAGCCAGGCCGTCGCAGCCACCGAAATGCTGTTGAACGACCTCGGCATCGGAGCAGGTGCGCAGCGACGGCGGGACCAGCTGAGCCTCGCACGTCGCCAGGCAGCCACTGGTGTGCGGGCCACCCGGGCCAGCCTCCATGAGGCACAGGGGAAGTTCTATCGGGCAGAGAACGCGAAGATCTTCAAGCGGCTGAAGGCGGAGGCTGACCGCAGGGCCGGTGAGGGCGGACGCTTGCAGATGGAGGCCCAGGAGCGCTCACGGCAGTGGCAGGAGGCAGCCGATGTCTGTGCCCGGCTCGCCGACGCCTGCGGCGGGTTGGGGCCGACGCGTGTGTCCGCATCAGAGGGGGCCGAGCGTGGCAGGTGAGGAAGCGTTGGTGGAGTGTGGCGCGAGCGCCGACGTATCCCTCGCGGAGGCGCTGGCGGGCCTGGTCTCCACGGTCGCCGACCTGGGCCTGGATCTCGGCGGCCGGGCGGACGAGCTCGCAGCGTTCCTGGTGGCGGCACCGACGTGTTGCCTGATCGCCAGGCCGACGGGCGCAACCGTTGCCGACGCTGTCGCGGGGGCGGTCGCCGATGCCGTTCCGGAGGTCCGCATGCTGCGGCACGCCGTTACGGACTGGGCCGAACGGCCTCTGTGTGATGTCGTCGTCCTTGCCACACCGGCAGAACAGGCGCTGTCGCAGCGGGAAGAGGATGCCGTGCGGCAGGCCGCGGCGGACGGCTGCCGTGTCGTCGTGCTGGTCACGGATGTCGAGCTGCTGGGCGGGGACTCGGAACAGCATGCAGCCTGCAGCGAGATCGAGAGGTTCCGGCTGCGCCCCGCCCTCGGCCCACTGGGTGCACAGTGGCACTTTCACGCGGCGGGCGGGAGCCAGGGCACCTTCCCGGCGCTGCTACGGCAGGTGCTGGCCGAGGCAGCCGAACAACCGCACCGCCGCCCCGCGCTACGTGCGCTCGCCACCCTGGTCGACACGGCTGTGGCACAGCTCGAAGGACGCGTGGAGATCAAGCGCCGGGAGTCGGCGCGGCTGGCCGAACTGCGCAGCCGGCAAGAGCCCGTGGCTGGACATCTGCACAATGAGGCCGACCTGGCCCGGATGCGCGCGCTTGACGCGATCCGCGTTGGTGAGCAGCAGCTCACGCGAGTGTCGTTGACCGTCGGCGGGCGTGCCGTCGAGTGGGCCGAGGACGGCGAAGAGGGCGTCGCCCCCTGGGAGTCGGTCGTACAGCCGCTGCGTGAGGCGTGGCGGGTCTTCCGACGCCAAGCAAAGCAAGCGGTTCCGGGAGCCTGTGCGGGCTTCCGGGCCGAGTGCGAGCAGGTGCTGGGCGACGATCGCCGCGCTGCGGCGATGCTGAACGTCGGAGACCTGCCTTCGCCGCTGTGGTCTGGTCAGTGGATGAACACAGAGGTCGAGGAAGCACTGACTGCGCTCGACCGGTGCGATCTGGACGGCATGTTGCACCGGCTGCGCCACTGCGCTGAGAACGCCATGCCCGGGCCCCCACGCGATGCCGACGAGTGGCACCTCGGCACCGGCCTTGGCGGAGGAGAGGCACACCCCGACATCGAGAGGGGGACGAAAGGCTCCGACCCGTGGGGCACCCCCCAGGAATACACGGCTCAGCAGCCGGACCACGATGCCGAACCAGGCGCAGGCCCGCGCCGGGACGACGACAACCCGTCCCGAGCTCAGGATTCCGATCCTGATGTACAGCAGCAGCATCAACAGCAGTCGGAGCCGCCGTACCGCAAGGCGAATGCCGGCCAGGAGAGGGCCGCCGCCCCAGAACCGCCGTGGGCCAACCCGGGCCTCGGGCAGGCGGCGGAGTTTATCGACCGCAACCTGCATTTGCTCCACGAGACCGTGTTGCGTGCGGTGAACAACGTCCCGCAGGAGAGTGCCGATCTGCGCGGCCTGCTGCAGACCGGGATGCAGACCGTACTCGAACCGCAGATCAAGACGCTGAGCCGAACTGTCGAACAGGCCGTGGTGAAAGCTGCAGGCGTAGACGCCGAGTGCGCCGGGCAGACCCGGGCCGCCTGGCTCGAGGCGGTGGCCGTCGCGCTTGCCGACCGGCACTCCTGGTCGGCAGGACAGGCGCGCATCGAGGCTCTGCGCGCGTGGTGCCGGACGGAGGGGCGCCTTGTCCGGTGAGCGGAGGGCCGTGCTGCGGATGCCGCGACACACCGCTTCGGTGACCGGCTTGGCCGCGGCGGCGGGCATCGAGCTGCCGACGGCCCCGCCGCAGTCCGGCACGGTGGCCGTGGTGGGGCCCCGGGGCTGCGGCAAGACCACGCTGCTGAGAGCGCTGCTCGGGGGTGGGTCGGCAGGCGCTCTTGCGCTTGCTGCCGTCGCCAGGCAGTGGCACGGGCCCACAGAGTACGTGCACGGTGCCGGGCCGGGCATCGAGGTCCACGGCTGTGCGACCGACGGATGGCGGCCGGCCTTCCCGGTGGAGCCGCAGCGGGAGGCGATCGGGGCGCGGTTCCGGCGGGTGCGCGTGCACGTCCCGTGCGATCTGCTGGCGGGTGGTCTACGGGTACTGGACCTGCCGGGGTTCGACGGGGCGCTCAGCGACCTCGCCGAGTATGCCGAGGAGCTGGCCGATCCGGCCGTCGGTGTGCTGTACGTGCTGCCCCACCGCGGAGTCACCGAGCTCGACGTCCAGGCCTTCGAGGCGCTGCGCGGCCGGCAGCCGGTGGTGGTGCAGGCCATCAGGGACGACCAGTTGCTGCCGCGTCAGTCGCTTCTCGAACTGGTCCCGGTACCTGTGGCGGACTGGCCGTATGCCCTTCCATTGGTCGTCTCCGAGGTGACCGGCCACGGCGGTGCGACTTCGTCCGGCCGTGGCCGGACGGTACTGCTGGATTGCCTGGCGGTCCTGCGAGCGCAGGCGATGCGCCCTGGCACCGGATCGGCGGTGCTTGAGTGGTCCGCCCAGGTCGCCCCCCGGCTGTCTTCGGCGATCTCTGACCGGATGTCGGTGATCCACCACGACGCACGAGTCGACGCCACTGTGCAGCGGGTCGCGGCGTGGGGTGAGCTGGCCCGCGCACTGCGGGACTGCCGGACCCTCCTTCCTGTGGACGGAGTGCTGAAGGAGCTCTGCCGCGACGCACAGCAGACCCGGTTCCATCCCGTGTCGTTCCTGCGTCCGCTGGTCGCGCACTCAGCGTCGGCGCTGGTGGACCACTGCAACATCCGGGCGGGCCGCCAAGGTGCCGAGGGGGATGCGCCGCTGCAGGCCCCGAAGACGGACTTCGCCCGCAGGTACCTGCAAGCGCGCGCCGACCTGCACGGCATGATGTGCAACCTCGCCGCGCAGGCCAAAGAGCTGGGACTGACCCAGGAGGAGCGGAACACGCTCCGCACACTTCGCCACAAGTCGGCGTCGGAGAGCATCGAGATCGCCATGCTCGGGCAGTTCTCGTCCGGCAAGTCCTCTCTCATCAACGCCATCGTGGAGCAGCGGTTCGGCGACCGGGTGCGCAAGCTCCTGCCGACGAGCGTCCGTGCCGAGACCGCGACCGTCAACATCGTCTCCTGGGCTGAGCAGGAGCAGGTCCTCGGAGTCGACTGGCGTACCACGGCCGACCTGTGTTTCCTCGCCCGGGAGCGGGACGAGGAAGCACGGTTCCGGATCCGGGCCGACGAGATCGAGGCCTTCGCAAGCTGGCTCCGGACAGGTCAGGTGACGCCCGCCGATTGCACCTTCTGGCTGATCAAGGGCCACCCGGAACGCGAGACCGTGCAGGCGGGCGACAAGGACACGGTTCAGATCTTCCACCGTACGGTCGACGTACTGCGTGAACTAGGCGCCCACGGCAAGCTGCCCGACTACGTCTATCCGCACGGCGCCAACGATCCCGACGGCCGCACACTGCCCGAAAGGACGGTGGTCACCCGGGTCGAGGTACGTAAATTCGCTGGGGCGCCCTGGACCAAGACATTGAAACCGCTCACGCCCGAGCAGGCCTTCGAGCGGATCGGCGGGGATCTCGGCATCTCTCTGCGCGTCGGAAAACTACGCCTCGGCTATCCGCTGGAGCTGCTGAAATACGTCACGCTCATCGACACCCCAGGGACGGACGCGCCGAAGCCGCACCACGCCGAGATCACTCACAGCATCCTCTCCGAGAGCAAGTGCACCGTGCTGTGCTGTCTCCCGGCGGACCGCGCCGCCGCGCAGGAGGACGAGAAGAACCTCCGCCGCATCCTCCGCTACATGGAGCGGGACAGCCGGGGCCTGGAGCGGCTGTTCGTGGCGGTTACGGCGGTCGATCTCAAGGCGCCGGAGGAACTACCGGAGATCCGGCAATCAGCTCTAAAGCTACTGAAGCGGCTCGGGGTTGAGTCGCCCAAGCTCTATCTGACCGATGTGAAGAACCGCAACGCGGACTTCCAGGATCTGGTCCGCGACCTCGGGAGGTTCGCCGAGGCAGACCGGCGGCCGTACCTGCTGGACTGGACCCGCCAGCTGCACAACCTGCTGACCGAGACCGACCGGAGGTGCGTCGCAGAGGTGGCGATCGCGCATGCCGACGAGGCCGCCCGCCGGACCCGGCTGGCCGAGCTGGACATCAGCCTGACGGTACTGGTTGAGATACGCAAGGACGCCGAGACGTCCGCTGAATGGGGCCTGCCACGGTTGCGTAAACGCGTGGAGAAGGCTACCTCGCTCAACCGGCAGGAGGTGACCAGGCTCGTCAATGGCCTTGAAGGACCGGACACGTACCGGACTGTCGAAGACGACCTGCAGAACGCGTTCCGGGACCTGAACGACAGCGCGGACAAAGCCGTCGCGGCCCAGCTCGCCCTCATGGCCGACGAGATCCGCAGCCGGAGCGAGGCTGCGGGCATCACCGCCTCGATCAGCGACCCGCCCACCCCGTCGACAGGAACGCTGTTTCCCATTGCTCGGGTGGCCGCTGCCGCCCGAGCCGCCCATTGGCGCAACAGGTGGCAGAAGACCAAGGATTTATTCGCCGGCCGGAGCGAGGGCAGCGATACCGTGCGCAACCGCAACCGCGTGGTCGAAGCGTGGGGGGAGAGTGACGCGGCCGGGCGACAGACGTTGAAGGAGCGCGCAAAGGAAGGTGGGCAGCACCTCACCGACGAGATCTCGCGACTGATCGACTCCCTGTTGGCCGAGCGTTCGGCCCAGGCACGACCGATGTCCAAGGCCCGACTCGGCGAGATCGCCCGAATCCGCAAGGATCTGGAGCGGTGGCAGGGCCGACTGGCCGCGTTAGAACGCACGCTGGAGAACGGAGAAAGACATGGCCGCCATCGGTGACTACGAGCAGGAGACAGCGCAACTACTGGCAGCGGCAGTGGCGGAGACCGTCGATAATGCGCTCCGACCACAACTCCGGCCGTTGGTAGATCAGTTGGCGGGATTCGGCGAAGATTTGAGTCGGCTGCCGCAGGCCATCGGCCGGGTACGCACGGCCGTGGACGCCGTTCCGACAAGACTTGCGGACGCCGTCGAAAGGGGGACGGCCCAGGTGCGCCAGGGCCTAGAGCCGCAGGAGCGGTTGCTGCACGACCTGAACGACCGGCTGGCCCTGCTCGTGGATCGGATGGCAGCGTTGGAAGAGCGACTGGAGGCGCAGGAGACCGCCCGATGCGCCGGCGCCCGGTCAGCGGACGACGCCCGGGAGGCGCTGGCGACCCGGCTCGCCACGTTGCGCCGCTACCTGCTGATCGGTCTGCCCCTCGCAGTGGTCGCTCCGGTGGCCGTCCTGATCATGTTGTTCGTAGACAGCCGCAGCTAAGAGGTCATTTTCACCAGTCTCATTCCGAAATGGTCTTTTACTGGTCGTGCAGGGGTGCGGTGCGGAAGAGGCATCCGGTGCGGTTGGGTCTTGTGGGGCGGGTGGTGTGTCGTGTGGGGTGGGATAGGGCTGGTGACTGTTTCATCCAGGAAGCCTGGTCTTCGAAGCCCTGCGCGCTTCTGGCGGCGTTGCTGTGCGCCTGGGCGCACTTGGTCCGCGGGGATACATCACGAGCATGCCGAAGCGTTGCCCGTAGCCGAGCGATCTGTCCGATCCCCGCTGGGAGTTGATCGAGCCGGTCCTTGCCGCCTGGCGCTTCGAGCGCCGTGGCAGGGGCCTGGACTTCGGCCGGCCGCCCAAGCACGACCTGCGCGACATCACGGACGCGATCTTGTGCGTGGACCGTACCGGCGTCCAATGACGCTACCTCCCGCATGACTTCCCGCACCGATCCGGGGACGCGCGGCCAACGGGCTGGGTCCTGCGGAAGCTGGGCGGGGGCCGCGGGCCCGGCCGGGCTATCGCACCGTCGTTTGTGAGGAAGCTCCTTCCCGAGCGCTGGTACTGATCTTGGATATGGCACTGGCCGTCGCAGAGCATCCGGGCACCCGGCCGTGCTCTTGTCCGCCGAATAGGACCCCAGGCTCAAAGGATTCGACCATGGGGTCGACGGTTGATCCGGAGGGTGCAGGCAGGTTTCCCGCGACGAGATCAGTCGATTGGTCAGCTCTACCGTGGCGAGGCAGCACCAGAAGATCTGGTCGAGGAAGGCTTGGTCATACCCGCCTTGCCGAGCGGCGTTGCGGTATCGCACGACGCTGTTGGTGGCGTGGGACCGCGCCATGCGGCCCAGAGTTCAACGCCCTGCAGCGGTTGGTCCCGTTCTTGACGGGGGTGAGGCATCGGCGAGGTCGGCGCCGGTGGCGGCGTCCCGTTGAGAGTGGCCGGCACCGTGCCAGTCCAGGCACATGACGGTCGCGTCGTCTTCCAGGTGACCGTGGCTGGCGGCGACGATCGCCCCGATGAGGGTGCGAGCCGCCTCTCGGGGGTGCAGCGCACGGGTGCTGACGATCAGGTCGGACAGGTCCAGGCTGTTGGCGTTGCGTTCCAGCATGCCGTCCGTCAACATCACGAGCCGGTCGCCGGGTCGCAGGTCCAGCGACTGCACCCGATAGGGGTGCGAGGGGTGGACGCCGAACGGCAGATCGACCTTTGGGACGATCTGCTGCACTTTCCCGTCCCGCATCCGCAGCGGCCAGGGGTGCCCGGCGTTGATGAAGTGCGCCTCACCGTCGAGCAGACTGATCCGCAGCAGCTGACCGGTGACGTAGCCTCCATGGCCGTGCTCGCGCATGGCCTGGTCGGCCTGGCGGGCTTGCTGCTCAAGGGCGGCGCCCGCTCGCCGCGCCCGGCGCAGGGCGCCCACCACCAGGGTGGCCAACAGTGCGGCGGCGACGTCGTGACCCATGGCGTCGGTGACGGAGAGCTGGACGGCGTCCCGGTCGATGACGTAGTCGAAGGTGTCACCCCCGACGTGGTCGGCAGGCTCCAGCGCCCCGGCCACCGCGAACTGCGCCGCCTCGCACGCCAGCGACACCGGGAGCAGCCGGTGCTGGATCTCTGCGGCCAGGCTCAGCGGGACAGTGCGCCGGCCCCACTGGTAGACGTCGGTGAACGACCGGTTCGCGATGACGATGTACGCCAGCGCATGCGCCGTCTCACCGATCTCCCGCATCGTCTCCGCATCCGGCGCCGCCGGCAAGAACAGTTCCAGAAGGCCGATGGCGTCCCCACGATTGGTCACCGGAGCGACGATCCGCACCAGCGCGCCCTCACTCCTGTCCTGGACACCGGGCCGCTGGCTGCGGATCACATCGTCGTACAGGGTGCCGCGCAGCGGAATGCGCCGGGCCGGCTCACCGGTCTCGACACTGCCCGCGGCGCCCAGCCGTACGACCGAGCTGCCGTTGAAGTCGGTGATCAGGAACGAAACGGACGCCGCCCCCAGGCGCTCTTTGAGCATGCGGGCGACCACGTCGAGCGACTCCACGGGCGCCGCGGCCTCCGCCGCCTCCAACGCCCCCGCCAGCGTCAACGCCTCGCCCGCACGATTCCCGCCTGACCCCCATGCGGTCACGGCGCCTCCTCACTCCTCGACTCGATGCCGCTCAGGACTCGCGTCCCGGACCCGCGGGTGCCGGTGTCCAGTCCAGCACCGAACGGGTCATATGGCACCACGTGTCCACGTGTCCCAGCCTGCGCCCGGGTACTCAGCCGCCCGGCCGTCACCGCTCTCGGACGGTGTGCGGTCAGGTTCAGGCCCCGTGCGCTCTGCGCTGCCGCATGTGCCTCATGTGGCTGCCGGAAGGACGGCACCGAAGTGCACGGTGATGGCGGCGAAGCTCACTGCCGCCGCGACCGCGGCTCACTCCTGCCCGTCGGTCAGACGGTTGCGGGGGCCCCGAGCATCGCGGAAGCCTCCTGGAACGCGCTGAGCGTGCGCGTGGGTGCAGCGGCTGGGGAACGGTCGCGGCAGGTGAAGCCGAGCTGGGTCATGGCCCGCAGGACTTCTCCGGTGCTGAAGTCGCGGCGGTCCTGGCGGGTGACGACCTGCCCGACCTGCTTGACGGGGTAGGTGCGACGGCCGACGATCACGGACGCCCCGAAGACTTCCTCGGGCTTGACGCCCTTCATCGATTCCAGGACACCGCTCTTGGTGAGGTCGAAGGGGAAGCGGGCGATGACACAGCGCATGATGCCTCACAGGTGAAGAACGAGGGGATGGTTCTGCCGCGGTTGAGGCGGTTCAGCGGGCCAGGGCGAGGACGCCCAGGGCGTTGCCGTGTTCGTCGACCACGGGCAGGGCATCGAGGCGGCGGTAGCGCATCGCGTGCTCGGCTTCGGTCATCGTGGTCACGGGTGAGGCGAAGGGCCCCTGGTCGACGAGGATGTCCCGCAGCTGGACCCGGTCGGTGTATGCGGAGCTGTCGCGGACCGCGGTGAGCTGGGCCTGGGTGAGAAGTCCGGTGCACACGCCGTCGTTGTCGCAGACGAGCAGGTGTGAGGTGCGGGCGCTCGCCATGACGGACAGGGCCACCTCGACGGTCATGTCGTCGCAGACCTGCGGTCCGGCGGTCTCCATGGTGTCGGCCACTGTCCTGGGCGCGGGGGCGGCGCCCGTCGAGCGGGGCTGCATCTGAACCATCGTCACAACGTGCCTCCTGCAGAGGTGGGCCAGATTCCTGAATCTGAACACGAAGTCCTTACGCCGCCGCGTCGAACGAGGACTGCCGGGTCCTGCGCCGGGTGACCGAGGCGGGGCTGCGTCGGCCGCGTGAGGACGACGTGCTGCGCTGACGGCGCTCGGCGACCGGCGCGGTGATCGTCACCGGGATGCCGGAGGGCGTCTGGGCGCCGGTGATCCGGCTGAGTGCCTCTTCGCCGGCGCGGACCTGGGTGGTCTGGGGCATGATGCCGGCGGCGGTCATGAGACGGGTCATGTCGCGGCGCTGGTTGGGGGTGACCAGGGTGACGACGCTGCCGGACTCGCCGGCGCGCGCGGTGCGGCCGCCGCGGTGCAGGTAGTCCTTGTGGTCGGTCGGCGGGTCGACGTTGACGACCAGGTCGAGGTTGTCGACGTGGATGCCGCGGGCGGCGACGTTCGTGGCCACGAGCACGGTGACGTGCCCGGTCTTGAACTGGGTCAGGGTTCGGGTGCGCTGCGGCTGTGACTTGCCGCCGTGCAGGGCGGCGGCCCGCACCCCGCTGTTGAGCAGGTCCTGCGTCAACCGGTCGACGGCGTGCTTGGTGTCCAGGAACATGATCACCCGGCCTTCGCGCGCCGCGATCTGCGTCGTCGTCCAGTGCTTGTCCGCACCGTGGACGTGCAGCACGTGGTGTTCCATTGTGCTGACCGCGCCCGCGGACGGGTCGACGGAGTGGACGACCGGGTCGGTGAGGTAGCGGCGGACCAGGCGGTCGACGTTGCGGTCGAGGGTGGCGGAGAACAGCATGCGCTGGCCCTCGGGGCGGACCTGGTCCAGGAGCGCGGTGACCTGGGGCATGAAGCCCATGTCGGCCATCTGGTCCGCCTCGTCCAGGACAGTGATGGCGACCTGGTTCAGCCGGCACTCCCCGCGGTCGATGAGGTCCTTGAGCCGTCCCGGCGTCGCGACGACGACCTCGGCACCGCTGCGCAGCGCGTTGGCCTGCCTGCCGATCGACATCCCTCCCACGACCGTGGCAAGACGCAGCTGCACCGAGCGGGCGTAGGGGGTGAGTGCGTCGGTCACCTGCTGGGCCAGCTCACGCGTCGGCACGAGGATCAGGGCCAGCGGCTGGCGGGCCTCGGCGCGTTGTCCGGCGGTGCGGGCCAGCAAGGCCAGGCCGAAGGCGAGGGTCTTGCCGGAACCGGTGCGCCCGCGGCCCAGGGCGTCGCGGCCCGCGAGGGTGTTGGGCAGGGTCGCGCCCTGGATCGGGAACGGGACGCTCACGCCTTGCGCGGTCAGCGCGGCCAGCAGCTGCTTGGGCATGTCGAGGTCGGCGAACGCCTCGACCGCGGGCAGCGCGGGAGTGATCGTCTCCGGCAGGGCGAACTCGCCCTGCACCGTTGCGGGCCGCCGGCCGTAGCCGCCCGAACGGCTCGGACCCCCTGAACGGTTCGGGGCGGATGATCCGAAACGGCTGCCCCGCTTCGAACCGGCGCTGGAACCGAAAGCGGGGCCGTCGCCACGGCTGCGGCGGGAAGAGCGGTCATTGGTACGTGCGGAGTTCATTGAGAACCTTCCTTGATACGGCACGTATCAAGGAATTCCCGCAGCGTAAGCAGCGCGGGGAATCACAAGAACGGACCGAATGGACGCGAAAAAGAATCTGGAGTGCGGTAGATCTGGTGCGGATTGCATCGACGAATTTCTGACGTCATATGGACGTGAAATCCCGAGCGCCTACCGGTTGCGCCTTGGAAGAGGCGCGTGTCCCTGGACGAGGGCCCACGGACGCTTCTCGTCCCGCAGGTCGCACCACTGCGGGAAATATCCGTAGCTGGGGCCCGCACCCCGAGGGATGCGGGCCCCAGCTACGAAGTGCGCGTCAGCGTCAGGCGAGGACGATGTTCTCGGCCGTCGGGCCCTTCTGGCCCGCCGCGATGTCGAAGGTGACCTTCTGGCCTTCGAGCAGCTCGCGGAAGCCCTGGGCGGCGATGTTCGAGAAGTGGGCGAATACGTCGGCGCCCCCACCGTCCTGCTCGATAAAGCCGAAACCCTTGGCTGCGTTGAACCACTTCACAGTGCCTGACGCCATGTCATATCTCCTCTTGGGCAGTACGCCGGGACCCGCGATGTACGGATACCGGGTCGCCGCGATGATGCCCCGTCCGGAAAACGACCGGCAATACGAAAACGCCGCCAGCGGCTGAAAATTCCGATGAAGGCGCTTGAAGTTTTTGGGAACCACAACTGCAACTGAGATCGACAGTAGCATGAGCTGGCGGGCCGAGTGCGGTAAATGGCTCCGTCCTGCTGATTGCAGCAAAAACACTTTCCGCGCGACGTGTCAAACCCTCACTTCGCGGCCATAGATATTGACCCACCCGAAGCGCAGCGTTTCAGGAACAGGGGTCGCCGTGAAGCGCTCAAGAGAGCGCGTATTCCGGTGGAGATTTCCTGCCCGGCGTGTACCCCGGTGGCCCGTGCGCCGGTCTCGCCGCGGCCCCGGGCCGCTGGTGGGGCGGGCGAGCGGGCAGGCCGGCAGGCCGGCAGGCACGCAGTGGTGTGGCGGTCGGCAGGTGGCCAGGGAAATGGCGATGTAGTGCGCGGCGAAGGCTGCCACGGTCAACGCGTGGAACACCTCGTGCCGCACCAGCGGGGGAAGGGGTCGGGCCGTTGGAGGGCGTAGACAACCGCGCCCGCGCTGTAGAGAAGACCGCCGGCCACGATCAGGGTGAGGACGGCCGCCCCGCCGGTGTGCAGGAAGCCGGGCGGGTAGCGCACCGGCGCCCAGCCCAGGGCCAGGTAGCACGGGGTGTACAGCCGGCGCGGGGCTCCGATCCACAGGACCCGGAACGCGATGCCGGCCAACGCCCCCGTCCCCACGATCCACACCAGGAGACTCACAGGACAGCCTTTCGAGAGGCCGGCCCGAAAACCAGGCGCCGCCTCGGCCGGGCGTGGGCTCTCTCGCGGCGGGTGGACGCCGGTGCGGCTCCCAGGTCCCGCCAATTGGGCCGCCCTGAGCCGAGTAGCGCCACTGGTCCTGGGGAACGATCAGGGCTTCCGAACTGGCATCTCCGCTCGCCTACCCGCAAGGATCGCCGATGCTTCCTGAGGTCCGCCCCCACGTGTCCGCCCCGCTCGCCAACCAGTTGGAGCACCAATTGGGCCTCGCTTCCGACCTTGAAGCCCGGCATCTCGATGTGGAGCGTGTCGCCGGCATCGCGGTCGTCGCGGCTGCCCACTCCGGTGGCTACGCGTCCATCGGCCATCTCCTCGGGCTGCTGGCCGCGCTCCCTGCTCCCACCGATGCAGGCGAACGCTTCTGGTCGGACCTGTGGAGGTCCTCGGGCACCGCCTACCTGCTACCCGCCAACATCAAGGCCGAGGTGGTGCAAGCCCTGACAGGCGAAGGAACCGCCCTGGCCCGACAGATCCTCTCGGCTGTCGATGAGATGACCCCGCCCCAACGCGTCGCGGCCGGGGAGGTGATCGGTCGAGCGCTCGTCGAGTCCGACCATCTCCCCGACCTCAAGACACAGGTCATCGGAGAACTGTGGCTCCGCGATCTCGAACTCACCGCCTGGCGCGTCCTGCACGCCGACCGCAGGTCGGACGATCCTGCTGGACGGAAAGCCTTCCTCGAAGCCTGGACGAGCGTCTGAACGTCTGCTCCGCCAAACCGCACGACAGCCGCACCGGGCATGCGGCCCCCCAGCCGCGCCACGCGGCCCCGGCCTCGTATCCCTACTCATGCGGCCTGGTGCTCCTGTCCCTTCCGAGCCACACCCTGGTCGCCGGCGATCAGCACGCCGGCGACCAGGAGCGCAGCGTCGTCGCTTCCAGTCTCGGCGACGGTTGAACGCTCTCAGCCGACGCCGACATCCAGGAACACTCGGCCGAGGCAGCGCCGTGCCCAGAGGCACCTAGGTTCGCGCAGCCACGGCCGCGCGACCCCGGTCCTGTCGGTGACAGGCCCTCTCCCCACCCGCGAGAGGGACCCACTGCCGGCTGACAGCACCGCCCGCATGCGTACGGCAGCTACCGGACGCGACCATGTCTCAAGCCATCGAGCCGATGTACGCCTCGCGCAACATGCGCAAGGCGGAGATGGTCGCCCGGTTCCAGCAGCACAGCAGAACGCCCACGCCGAAGACGTGGGCGAAGAGGAAGTTCCGAATCATGACAGCTGACGCAGGCGCTGCACGCCCGTACACCCTGTCATCTGAGGCAATGCCCGCACTGCCTCAGGCTGCGGGTGGTTCGGACGCTTCGGCGGCGCGGTGTTCGGCGTTGATGCGCTGGGCTTCTTCGAGTTGGTCTTCGAGGATGATGATTCGGCAGGCGGCCTCGACGGGGGTGCCGTGGTCGACGAGTTCGCGGGCGCGGGCGGCGATGCGCAGTTGGTAGCGGGAGTAGCGGCGATGTCCGCCTGCGGAGCGCAGCGGGGTGATGAGGCGCGCTTCGCCGACGGCGCGGAGGAAGCCCTGGGTGGTGCCGAGCATCTCGGCGGCCCGGCCCATGGTGTAGGCGGGGTAGTCGTCGTCGTCGAGACGCCCGAACGAGTCGTCTGCTGTCATCGCACCTCTCTGCGGAACGCGTGGAGGGGCCCTGGTGCCGTACCGGCACCAGGGCCCCGAAGGAACTGCTACACCATCTGCCGGCCCTACTGTTGCGCCGGTCTCATGTTTCCGCGGACCCGACCTGAACACTGCCGGGGATGCGGGGATCGCGAATGCGTGACCGGAGACCACCTCACTATCGATGTCCTGCGGTACCCGGACCCACTGCTCGTCCGGGCGATCCTGATGGCGCGGGCTCCTCCGTTCTTCCCTCTGATCAATCACTTGCGAAACCGGTACTGCGGTACTGCTGGTGGCCTGGAACAAGCGCCACTCTTCGGCAGCCAGCCCCGTCGCCCGTCCTGCATCTGCTCTGGCTTAGAACCCCACTGCCGAACTTCCCGGTACGCGCGCCCGCAGTCAGACGCCTTTACCGGGGAACCACAGGAAAACTGCACTGCTTGGTACTGCTGTCCTGCTCATGGCGGCCCCTGATCACTGCGGGCCCCCCGGTCCGGCCGTCAGCCCCGTCGCCGTCCTGCAACAACCTGGCTTCGGGACTCCACCGCCGCACCGTCCTGCGTACTGCTGCCCGGCAGTTCATTTCTGCCGGGCCCTTCTTGATCTCGTCTACGAGAGAAACCATAACTGGCCCGCCACCCAATGTCTACTCCAGCCAACATAGATTTTCGTGGGTCCGGCCACGAGGTAGTCGCCCACGAACAACAACGAACAAGCAGACCCCTGGCCCCCTGCGGCTGGGCAGCCGCTCCGGTCGGCGCACTTGCGTCGCGTCGCGGATCGCAGCACCTCATCCGGCTTCCCTCGCGATCGGCACCACACCCCGAAGACCGGCCCGGCGCGGTGAGTGGGTCCAGGACCGGGTAGGGCCGGCGTGTAGGCGGACCGGGCATCGACGATGCAAGACCGGGGTGACCTGATGGACACGGTGAGCGTCAACGCCGCAGCCGAGTCTTCCGCGAACGCCGTCGCCGCCGCACGCGATGCCACCCGGGTCTTCCTGGGAGCCCTCGGCCAGCAGGAAATCGCACCCGAAGACGCCGACTCCGTCATCTTGGGCGCTCCGAACTCGTCACCAACGTCCTGCGTCACGGCGGCGGAACCTGCACACTCCGCCTGACCGCTCATCCCGACACCATCGAGGTGGCCGTCGACGACACCAGCCCGCGAGAGCCGCGCATGCGCACCCAGACCGGCGAAGAGCCCGAGAGGCTGTCACACCAACCCCTCTCCGGCCGAGTGGCCTTCCGCGTCCTGGCTCACACCTGCACTGCGCCGGTTGCACAGGGCGGGGCCGTTCACGCGCCCGTACGTGCTCAGTTGCCAGGGGGCCCTTCACCTCGGGCGTAGAAGGATTCGACCCCGTCCCATGGCGAGGGACCGCCCAGGGTCCGGACAAGGTCTTCCTGGGACACATCGAGCGAGCGGCGGGCGGCGTTGACGAACTTCACGTGTGCCTCGTACAGCCCGGTGTGTATCGGTTGGAGCTCTGCGAGGTCGGTCGGCTGCCGGCCGTGGAAGAGAACGGTGAAGGCCTCGATGATGTCGCAGATCTCCCCGGCCGCGGTGGCGGCTTCCCGGCTCGCCACCAGGCACAGGGATTGCAGCGCGGCGTTGAACGGCCCCCACACGACGGCGGGGCGGCGCCGGTCCAGGAAGGCGTGCCTGAGTTCCATCTCCACGGTTCCGAAGGCTTGCAGGAACTTTTCGTAGGCGGCTGTCCTGGCCTGCTGCAGCCACTGCCGGTTCTGGCTGCGGCGGCCGACGATGCCGCCTGCGATGACACCCACGATGGTGGCGGCGACGCCGCCTGCGGTGGATATCACAAGCCCCCATGGGACAGCCACGTCATGTCTCCTCACCGCTGGGTGTGTTTTCGGCGATGACCTGCGGTCGTCCCTGGCCGGCCGGGCCGCCGGGTTGGTCACGGCGGATCGCAGCGTACAGAGCAGCACCCGGCCGCCACGTCCTCAGATGCCGGCATCGTGTCCGCGCCGCCGAGGCCGCCGCGCGGGGCGCGGCCCCGGCCGAGGACGCGCAGCCTCGTGAAGCCGAATCACGCTGCGCCGTTGCACTGCGAGGCTCCGGGAGACGTCGGAACGTGCGGCATCTTGAGCGTCGGCTTGCAAGCGGCGAAGGGCCACTGCCTCACCGCGCCCTGTTCGCCGGGGTGGCTGGGGCGGGCTGCTTGAGAGCGGTGAGCGTCCAACGGTTCGTCCGTAGTCTCCGTGCCGGTTTCTCCTGTCTGGGGCGCCGCGCTCCTCGAGGTTCCTCAGGTGGTAGACGACGGACGCCGGGCTGTTCATCCCGATCTCCCGCGCCGGCTGCCGCACGGACAGTGCCTCGCCACGGTCCTGGATGGAGTGGCGGATCGCGCGGAGGATCTCCTCCTCGCGCGCCGTCGGGTGTTGCGGCCGCCGGTTTGGCAAAGCTGGCGGTGCCACGAGGTGGAGCGCTTCCGTCAGTCCTGGCCGCCAGGCAGTCACCGGCTTCCTTACGCACAACGGCACACGGATTCAAGGCCGGGACTCCTTCGGCGGGGCTCCGGAACGGACATGCCGCACGCCTGGCTGGTGGAGGACCTGCCCGGCGGCCGGGTCCGCATCCTGACCCAGGAGACCCAGCTCGGGCGGCCCGCGGCCGCCCTGGCGGGCGAGCGGCCGGACCCGATGCCCAACCGCCATCAGGCGTGGCTGGACGGCCTGGTCGGCGCCGCGTCGAAGTAGGTTGAGGCCATGACAGACGAACTGACCGTGAGCGTCCTCGGCACCGGCATCATGGGCGCCGCGATGGCCCGCAACCTGGCAGGAGCGGGCCACACCGTGCGCGCCTGGAACCGCACCCGCGCCAAGGCCGAGCCGCTCACCGCCGACGGCGTCCGCGTCGTCGACACCCCTGCCGAGGCCGTCGAGGGTGCGGATGTCGTCCTCACCATGCTCTACGACGGGCCCGCCGCCCTGGAGGTCATGCGCGAGGCCGCGCCCGGCCTGCGCGCCGGAGCGGCCTGGGTGCAGTCGACGACCGCCGGGACCGGGGCCATCGGCGACCTGGCAGCCTTTGCGCACGCACACGACCTCGTCTTCTTCGACGCGCCCGTCCTGGGCACCCGGCAGCCCGCCGAGGCCGGTCGGCTGACCGTGCTGGCGGCCGGCCCGAGCGAGCACCGCGACGCGGTGGCGCCGGTGTTCGACGCGGTGGGCGCGCGGACGGTGTGGACGGGCGAGGACGGTGGCGAGGGAAGTGCGACGCGCCTGAAGCTGGTGGCCAACAGCTGGGTCATCGCGGCCACCGCCGCGGCCGGCGAGGTCCTTGCCCTGGCGCAGTCGCTGGATGTCGACCCGAACGCCTTCTTCGAGCTGATCGCGGGTGGCCCGCTCGACATGGGGTACCTGAAGGCGAAGACCGACCTGATCCTCGACGACCGGCTCCTGCCCGCACAGTTCGCGGTCGCGACGGCGGCGAAGGACGCGCGGCTGATCGTCGAGGCCGGTCGTGAGCACGGCGTCCGCCTGGACGTGGCGGCGGCGAGTGCCGAGCGTCTGGAGCGGGCCGCCGCCCAGGGCCACGGCGACGAGGACATGGCCGCCGCCTACTTCGCCAGCTTCGACAAGAACGCCTGAACCGCGAGACACCCGAACCGCGAGACACCAGAACCGCGAGACACCAGAACCGCGAGGAGATCCCGTGTCCAAGCCTCCGCTGCCGCCCGAAGCCGTCGAACTGCTGGGCCGCCCCAACCCCTGTGTGATGGCGACCCTGCGTTCCGACGGAGCCCCCGTCTCCACCCCCACCTGGTACATCTGGGAGGACGGGCGCGTCCTGATCAGCCTGGACGAGAGCCGGGTCCGCCTCCAGCATCTGCGCCGCGACCCGCGCCTGACCCTCACCGTCCTCGACTCCGACGACTGGTACACGCATGTCACCCTCATCGGACGGGTGGCCGAGCTGCGCGAGGACGAAGGCCTGGTGGACATCGACCGCATCTCCACCCACTACACGGGCAAGCCGTACCCCGACCGGGTCCGCTCCCGTGTCAGCGCCTGGATCGAGATCGACCGCTGGCACGGCTGGGGCGCCCTGAAGGACAGCGACCAGGCGTCCACCTGAGCGTCCCGCGGCCGGGCCCGGCGGTCAGCGCCACTCGACGCCGAAGGCCCGCCCCGGGTTCTCCGCCAGGATCCGCGCCACCAGCTCCTCACCCACGGCGAGCGCCAGCCGTGGCCGGACCCGGCGCAGCAGATACGGCATGCCGGGGCCGCCGTCGACCGAGCGGGCCGCGGCCGTCGTGGTGTCGCCGCCGAGCAGCAGCCGGTCGCCGAAACCGGCATCGGCCAGGGCCCGTACGGCGTCCGGCATCCGCCAGTCGGTGGCGTGGTGGGCGCGTGACGGGCCGTCGAAGGCGAGCCAGCAGCCCGCCTCGGCGGCCTGCCGGTGCACCACTTCGTCGGGCGCCCGGTTGAGGTGCCCGAGGATCAGCCGGTGCGGGGGTACGCCCAACTCCCCGCACAGCAGGTCGACCACGTCGAGCGCACCGGTACCCAGCTCCAGATGGACGGCGACCGGCGCGTCCGTCGCGTGATGCGCCTCGGCCGCGGCGGCCATGGTCCAGCGGGTGTGCGCGTCGAGGGCGTGGAACCCGCCCGCGACCTTGACCAGCCCGGCGCGGACCCCCGACGTCCCGATGCCCTCGGTCAGTTCGGCCACGAACACCTCGGCGAGCCGGTGCCGCAGGCCGTGGAGTGTCCCCTGGTCGTAGTGGACGTCCTGGTGCAGCCCCGTCGCGGCCACCACCCGCACCCCGGTCTCCCGGGACAGCGGCGGCAGATCCGCCGCGCGCCGACCGAGACCGTACGGCGTCCACTGCACGACGGCGTCACCGCCCTGCGCGCGGAACGCGGCCAGCTCGGCACGCGCCGCGGAGCGGCTGTCGAGCTCCTGACCGGGCAGCCGGGGACTGCCGAAGAACAGGTGGTCGTGCGCGTCGCACACGCCGAGCCGCTCCGCCGGCAGGTCCCCGAGCACGGTCCGCACGGCGTTCACCACTGCCGGCCCCCGGGCAGGGCGGCCCGCCCCGGCGCCGACAGATGCAGCACCTGGAACAGATCACCGTCGGCCTTCGGCGTGTCGTGCTCCCAGAGTGAGAAGTGCACGCTTTCCCAGCGGCTCGTGTCGACCGCCGCCGCCGCGAGCACCGCGCCCTCCTCGCGCGCCAGCCGCCCCACCTCGTCCGCCGCGTCCCGCGCCATCTCGGACGGCAGCGCTCCGTCCGGGACCGGCTCGCGCCGCCGTACGGCGAACAGGGCGGGGGAACCGGCGGCGACGCCCTCCTCGTACGCCAGACCGGTCCACTGACGGACCGTCGGACGCCCGAAGTCGTCGCTCAGCCGCTGGAAGCCGCCTCCCCAGAGGAAGGCGTTCATGCCCTGCACGGTGTTCCAGAGATAGAACGGCGCGTACTGGTTGACCGGCGAACCGTGTACCCCGCGTTCGCGCAGCAGGTACGCCTTGAGGCCCAGGCCCTCCCAGTCGTCGAGCAGATGCCCGACACGGGACACGCGCGCGTGGATGACGCGCATGTCGTAGTCGGCGGGCAGCGTGAGCTCGTACTGCATGGCGTGCATCGGGCCTCCTAGTCGGCCGGACGGGGCGCGAGCAGCGACAGCAGCCCGCGGACACCCGCGTCGAAGGCGGTGGGTGAACCGGACGCGCGGGCCAGGACGTAACCGCCCTGGACGGTCGCGACGACGGTGGCGGCGATCGCCTCGCCGTCCAGCTCGGCCCCGAACTGCCCCTGTTCCTTGCCCTCTTCGACGAGGTGCGCGATCCGTTCACGGATCCGGTCGATCGTCTCGTCGACGGGCTCGCGCAGCTCGTCGCTCGCGATCACCTCCGGATCCATCGTCAGCCGCCCGATAGGGCAGCCGCGCAGCACGTCACGCTCACGTGTCAGGTACGCCTCGATGCGCTCGTACGGTGTGCCCGGCCCGTCGAGTACTCCCTCGGCGGTGGCCCGCATCTCGTCGGCCGTCCGCCGGATCGCCGCCAGGGCGAGGTCGGGCTTGCCCTTGAAGTGGTGGTACATGCTGCCCTGCCCGGCGCCCGCGCGCTCCAGGATCGCCTTGGGGCTGGTCCCCACGTAACCGCGCTCCCAGAGCAGCTCCCGGGTGGACTCGATCAGTCGCTCCGAAGTGCTCACGACCCGACTGTACATACTGGTAGTTACAGAAGTCGAGCCCCACGGAACAGCTCTCAGGGAGCAGCCGCGGCACGCGCGCGTACTCCCGGCGAGGTACGCGCACTGCCGCTGGCCGTACGACGACCCGGACCCCCTCCCGGCGGGACTCTCGAGGCATCACGCGGAACCACTGAGGAGATGACCCGAGATGAACACCCTGGCGAACTGGGACGGTGGCGGACCCGGCCCGTGGATCCTGTTCTTCCCGCTGATCTGGGCGGCCGTCGTCGTGGGCGTCGTGACGCTCCTGCGCCGCACGGTGTGGCGCGGCCGCCGCGGTCCCTGGAGCGCGGCCGGCGACCCCCGGCCCACCGGCGACTCGCCCCTCGCCGTCCTCGGCCGGCGCTTCGCCTCCGGTGAGATCGACGAGGACGAGTACTGGCGTCGGCTGTCCGTCCTGGACGAGCAGTTCGGCCGCACGGGCAAGGGTGGTGCGGCATGAGCACCGCGACCGCCACCACGGCCACGCGGAACGCCGCGCGGGTCGTCGACGCCGTGAAGGTGTACGGCGTCGGCGACACCGCCGTACGGGCCCTGGACGGGGTGAACGTGGCCTTTCCGGCCGGACGGTTCACCGCGATCATGGGCCCGTCGGGCTCGGGCAAGTCCACCCTGATGCACTGCGCCGCCGGCCTGGACACCCTCACCTCGGGCACCGCGTACATCG
Organism: Streptomyces sp. NPDC058295; assembly: GCF_042880655.1. Classification (NCBI taxonomy): domain Bacteria; kingdom Bacillati; phylum Actinomycetota; class Actinomycetes; order Kitasatosporales; family Streptomycetaceae; genus Streptomyces; species Streptomyces sp. NPDC058295. The sequence goes on along the minus strand of NZ_JBHVYO010000007.1, from coordinate 119,606 downwards.
GCGACACCGAACTGCGCACGCTCGACGACCGTCGCCTCACCCTTCTGCGCCGCGACCGGGTCGGGTTCGTCTTCCAGGCGTACAACCTGGTGCCGACCCTGACCGTCGAGGAGAACATCCGGCTGCCGCTGGACCTGGCGGGCGAGCGGGGCGAGTCGGAGTGGATCGACGCCCTCGTGGACGTCGTCGGGCTGCGCGACCGCCTCCACCACCGGCCCTCCGAGCTGTCCGGCGGCCAGCAGCAACGCGTCGCCGTGGCACGGGCGTTCGCCGGCCGGCCGGACGTCGTCTTCGCCGACGAGCCCACCGGCAACCTCGACTCCCGCGCCGGGGGAGAGGTGCTCGGGCTCCTCGCCCGCACCGTACGCAGGACCGGCCGCACGGTGGTCATGGTCACCCACGACCCGGTCGCCGCCGCCCACGCCCACGAGGTCGTCTTCCTCGCCGACGGACGGCTCGTGGACCGGATGGAGTCCCCGACCGCCGACCGCGTCCTGGACCGCATGAAAGCCTTCGAGGTGCCGTCATGAACGCGTCCCTGCGGCTCAGCCTCTCGTCCCTGCGCGCCCACCGGCGCCGCTTCGCCGGAACCTTCCTCGCCGTCTTCCTCGGCGTGGCCTTCCTGGCCGGAACGCTGGTCATGGGGGACACCCTCCGGGCCGGCTTCGACTCGATGTTCGGCAACGCGACCGCGGGCACCGACGCCGTCGTGCGCGGCGCCGACACCATCACCACCCCCGGCGAGAGCCAGGGCGTGCGACAGCCCGTCTCCCGGGACATGGTGGGCACCGTCGCGGCGGTCCCCGGCGTCGCGGCCGTCGCCCCCGACATCCAGGGCGCGGGGCAACTCGTCGGCAGTGACGGCGAACCGATCGGCGGCCAGGGCCCTCCCACCCTCGCCGGCAACTGGATCACCGACAAGAAGCTCAACCCCTACCGGCTCGCGGAGGGACGCGCACCGGCCCGGTCCGGCGAGGTCGTCGTCAACCGGGGTACCGCCGACAAGGGCGGCCTGAAGATCGGCGACACCACCACGCTGCGCACCCCCGACCCCGTGCGCGTGACGATCGTCGGACTCGCGACCTTCGGCGGCGAGGACGGCATGGCCCAGGTGACCTTCACCGGCATGACCCGCGCCGACGCCGAGAAGTACCTGACCGCCAGGCCCGGCCGGGCGACGAGCATCGTCGTGCGCGCCGGCCCGGGAGTGAGCCAGGCGGAACTCGTCGACCGGCTGACTCCCGTACTGCCCAAGGGCGTCGAGGCCATCACCGGTCAAGAGTCCGCGCAGGAGAACACCGACATGATCGCCAGCCGGTTCCTGACGATCTTCACCACGTTCCTCCTGGTGTTCTCGGGCGTGGCCCTGCTGGTCGCGACCTTCTCCATCCACAACACGTTCGCGATCGTCGTGGCCCAGCGCGCGCGGGAGAACGCCCTGTTGCGCGCCCTCGGCGCCTCCCGCCGTCAGGTCACCGAGGCCACGCTCGTCGAGGCCGCCGCGGTCGCCGTGACCGCTTCGGCCGCCGGACTCGCGGGCGGCATCGGTATCGCCGCCGGCCTCCAGGCGCTGTTCCCGGCCATCGGATTCCCCTTCCCCGAGGACGACCTGGTGATCGGCGCCCTGTCGCTGGCCGTCCCCCTCGTGGTCGGCGTCCTGGTCTGCCTGGGGTCCGCGCTGCTGCCCGCCGTGCGCGCCGGCCGCACCGCCCCGCTGGCCGCGCTGCGCGAGACGGCCGTGGACTCCTCCGGCGCCTCCCGTCCGCGCGCCGTCACCGGCGCGGGCCTGCTCGCCCTCGCCGTGGCGGCGACCCTGACCGGCGTCCTGGTCACCCCGTCCGTCTGGCTGGCGGGAGGCGGAGCCGTGCTGGCCCTGATCGCCTTCGTCGTCCTCGGTCCGGTCGCGTCCAGCACGGCCGTACGCGTCCTCGGCAGCCCTCTGGACCGGCTGCGGGGGGTCACCGGGGGCCTCGCCCGCCGCAACGCCCTGCGCAGCCCGAAGCGGACGGCGGCCACCGCCGGCGCCCTGATGATCGGCGTCGCCGTGGTCTCCCTCTTCACCGTGTTCGGCGCCTCCCTCAAGGCGACCATGGACCAGACCGTCTCCCGTTCCTTCGCGGGCGACGTGGCCGTCAGCGCCCCGTCGTTCGGCGCGGGCGGCAGCGGACTAAGCCCCCGGCTCGCACCGGCCCTCGGCACACTGCCCGAGGTGGACACGGCCGTCGGACTCGGCCGCGGAGTCGCGGAAGTCGACGGGAAGGGGCGGGCGTTGACCGTCACCGACCCGGTCGCACTGCGCCGCACCTTCGACCTCGGCACCGTCCGGGGCGACCTGGGCGCCCTCGGGACCGACGGCATCGCGATCACCCGGCAGGAGGCGGACCGCCGGCACCTGACCACCGGAGACACCGCCCGGCTCGCCTTCACCGACGGCGACGAGAAGACGTTCACCGTGCGTGCCGTCTACGGCCGCTCCGAACTCGCCGGCGACTACGTCATCACCCGCGCGGCCTGGGCCCCGCACCGCACCCAGGACGCCGACACGCTGCTCGCGGTCTCCTTCGCGGACGGCGTGAGCACGGCCGAGGGCAAGGCCGCCGTGGAGAAGGTCGCGGCCCGCTACGGCAACCCCGAGGTGCAGACCCGCGCCGAGTACGCGAGGTCCTCGGCCGGCGGGATCGACATGATGCTCACCCTGGTCTACGCCCTGCTGGCCCTCGCGGTCCTCATCGCCCTGCTGGGGATCGCCAACACGCTGACCCTGGCGATCCACGAACGCACCCGCGAACTCGGCCTGCTCCGGGCCGTCGGCCAGACCCGGTCCCAGCTGCGGGCCATGGTCCGCTGGGAGTCGGTTCTGGTCGCCGCGTTCGGCACGGTGGGCGGCCTGGCCCTCGGCGCCTTCCTCGGCTGGGTGCTGGTCCGGGCCTCCGACGGGTCGAGCGACAGCGCCTTCGCCTTCGCGCTGCCGCCCGCGCGGCTCGCCGTGGTGGCCCTGGTGGGCGTCGCCGCCGGAGCCCTCGCCGGATGGCGTCCGGCCCGGCGCGCGGCGCGCCTGGACGTGCTGCGGGCCATCGCCACGGAGTGACGTACACCCGGACGGCGTACGCCTCAGGGACCGGTCACCGTGACCCGTGGCGACGGACGCCCCGAAGGTGACGTCACCGCCCGGTCAGCCGACGACGGCCGACCGGGCGGGGGCATGTGCGGGCCGCAGGTCGTCGACGGAGACGACCTCCGTGAACCGCGGCGCGACCTGCTCCCTGGGCGTACGACGCGGCGGACGCGCCGACAGCTCGCGCGTGGCGACGGGGGCCGGCAGCGTGAACCACACGACCTTGCCGGACTCGCCGTCCGGCCGGGCGCCCCAGCTCTCGCTCACCGCCGCCACCATGGCCAGGCCGCGCCCGCAGGTGGCGAGCGCCCCTTCGTCGGCGGCCCCCACGACCGGCAGGCGCGGATCGTGGTCGCGCACGGAGACGGTGAGCCGGTCGAGCAGCAGCTCCATCTCCACGACGCACAGCTTGTCGGGCTGCGCGTGCAGGTGGACGTTGGTCAACAACTCCGTCACACCGAGCGCGGCGCGGTCTATGAGCGGATCCATATGCCAGTAGCGCAACTGCGCCGATACGATTCTGCGGACCTGGCCGATCCGCGACGGCAGGGCCTGAAGCTCGACCGTGCAGTGCCTGTTCGGGTTGGTGATCACGGCTGCGACTCCCCGACTTAGGTCCGGAAGAACACGGGATTCGGATCGAGCAGAGCGTCTGCGCAAGGCGGCCGCCTGCTGTCGTGGCCGGCGGGCTGGTTCGCAGCGTTATCGCCGGTAAACCCAGAGTGACGTGAGACCAGAGTGACGCAGTGGCCGCAGAGCCGCAACTCGCGTCGGCCACGCCACCCGTTCGGCCTCGGGCGCGGCACAACGGCGCAGGCTCAGCCGCCGCGCCCCGCCGCCCTGCGCACGGCCTCGATGAAGCGGCGCGCCGCGGGTGGCCCCGGTTCGCCGGGCGCCGGGTCGTGGTCACCCAGGGTCAGCAGATACCGCTTGCCGTTGAGGTCGGCCAGGGCCCGGTCCTCCGGCGCGAACCAGGGCCTGGAGGCGCGGACCGCCTGCACGGGCGCGCTGTCGATCTCGCTGCCGTAGCTGGTCAGCAGCTCCAGCCTGCCGTCGCTGATCCGGACCTGGCCGGCTCGGGTGAGCGAACGCAGCCGCTTGCCGATGCGCACGCCCGTAGCCGTGAACTCCGGCTCCGCCATGCCTCCCCGCCCCCTTTGTGCGCCTGGGCGAGCCGAACCGTCCGACCGCGTGGGTCGTGATCCAGCCCGCGTCGTGATCGAACCCGTCCTCGGTCCAGTGTGCGCCCCCGTCCGGGCCGGCGTCATCACCCGCCCGGACCTTCGCCCGACCGGGGTGCAGTCTGCCCGCGCCCGGCGTCGAGCACCAGTGCGCACGACGCCTCGGCGCTACCCGTCCGGAGCATTCACGGGAATGCGCCCCCGCGCCCCCAAAGCCGCCCCCCAGGCCCGCCTTTGAGGCTCTCAAAGGTGTGTTTATGCAGGTGAGAAGCATGTGGCTGGTGCTTATGATCGGTGTGTCGGCCGCGCGGACCACCGTCGGCGCGAAGCCTGAAGGAGCCCCGCCGTGACCACCCCCCAGCGCAGCAGGACCGGCGCCACCCTCGACGTCGACCGCAGTGACACCGCCTACCGCGACTGGCTGAAAGAAGCCGTCCGCAAGGTCCAGGCCGACGCCAACCGCTCGGCCGACACCCATCTGCTGCGCTTTCCGCTCCCCGAGAAGTGGGGCATCGACCTGTATCTCAAGGACGAGTCGACCCACCCCACCGGGAGCCTCAAGCACCGACTCGCCCGCTCGCTCTTCCTCTACGGACTGTGCAACGGCTGGATCCGGCCGGACCGCCCGGTGATCGAGGCGTCCAGCGGTTCGACGGCCGTCTCCGAGGCGTACTTCGCCAAGCTGATCGGCGTGCCCTTCATCGCGGTCATGCCGCGTACGACCAGCGCCGAGAAGATCCGGCTGATCGAGTTCCACGGCGGCCGGTGCCACTTCGTCGACGACTCCCGCACGATGTACGAGGAGTCCGCCCGTCTCGCGGCGGACAGCGGCGGTCACTACATGGACCAATTCACCTACGCCGAACGGGCCACGGACTGGCGCGGGAACAACAACATCGCCGAATCCATCTTCCGCCAACTCGAGTGGGAGCGGTTCCCGGAGCCCGCCTGGATCGTGGCCACGGCCGGCACCGGGGGCACCTCCGCGACCCTCGCCCGGTACGTCCACTACACGCGGCGCAACACCCGCATCTGCGTCGCCGACCCGGAGAACTCGTGCTTCTTCGAGGGCTGGACCACCGGTGATCCGGACGTCACCTGCGACTGCGGCTCACGCATCGAGGGCATCGGCCGGCCGCGCATGGAACCCAGCTTCGTGCCCGGCGCCGTCGACCGGATGATGAAGGTCCCGGACGCGGCCAGCGTCGCCGCCGTACGCGCCCTGGAACGGGCCATCGGCCGCAAGGCGGGCGGCTCGACCGGCACCGGACTGTGGAGCGCGCTGAAGATCGTCGCCGAGATGGTGGCCGACGGACACCGCGGCAGCGTCGTCACCCTGCTGTGCGACCCGGGCGACCGCTACCTCGACAAGTACTACTCCGACGCCTGGCTCGCCGAACAGGGCCTGGACATCGCCCCGTACACCGCCGCGATCGAATCGCTCCTGGCCACGGGCGTGTGGCCGGCCTGACCTCCGGCACGCGCCGCCCGAGCGGACGGACCGCGGCCCCTACGGCGTGAGCCGGCGGTCCAGCTCCGTCACCGCGTCCCGGAACGACCGCCCCAGACCGGCCCGCACCAGCCGCAGGACCGCCCGGAACGCGCCGTTGCCGTCGGCGGCGAACGTCCACTGCACCCGCGTCCCCGCCCCGGCCGGCGTCAGCCGCCACTCCTCGACCAGCGCCCGGACGCCCGGCGCGTTGGTCACGTCCACGCGGTAGGCGTACAGCTCCGGCTCCTTCGCCACGAGCACCGTCTCCCGGAAACGCGTGCCGCCCCTGAGCCGTACGTCGCGCCCCGCGCCGTCGTCCAGGGGCTCGACGGACCTCACGGCCGGGAACCACTCCGCCCAGCCGGGCACGTCCTCGGCGAGGGCACGGAAGACGAGCTCAGGGGGTGCGGACACCTCCCGAGCGAAAACCAGCCGTACAGGAGCGGTCTCGACGAACGCGAGTCCTTCGGGGCGCAACCGGTGAGCCATGCGCGCAACCTCCTCAGGGCGAGGAAACGGGTGCGTCACCCTAGCCGCAGGCCCTTCAGATGTCTGTACCCTCACCGGGCTCGCCCGCGACCACCAGCCGCCGCAGGTGCTCGGAGACCTCCACGCGCGCCGCCTCCGGCAGCCCCGCGTCCGTCACCAGCGTGTCGACCTGCTCCAGCGCCGCGAACGAACTCAGGCCCACCACACCCCACTTGGTGTGGTCCGCGACCACCACCACCCGGCGCGCCGACTGCACCAGACGTCGGTTCGTCTCGGCCTCCGCGAGGTTCGGCGTCGACAGACCGGCCTCGGCCGATATCCCGTGCACACCGAGGAACAACATGTCGAAGTGCAGCGCCGCGATGGCCTGGTCGGCGACCGGACCCACCAGCGAGTCGGACGGCGTGCGCACCCCGCCGGTCAGCACGACCGTGGCCGCACCCTGCCGGGGGCCCGAGGTGCGCTGCGCCACGTGGAAGACGTCGGCCACGCGCACCGAGTTGGTCACCACGGTCAGATCCGGCACGTCCACCAGATGATGCGCCAGGGCGTACGTCGTCGTACCGCCCGACAGCGCGATCGCGCTGCCCGCGGCGACGAGCTCCGCCGCCGCCTTCGCGATGTCCTCCTTGGCGGTCAGCTCCAGACCCGACTTCGCCTCGAAGCCCGGCTCGTGGGTGCTCGCCTCCACGACCGGCACCGCACCGCCGTGCACCTTCTCCAGGACACCCTGTCGCGCCAGCGCGTCGAGGTCGCGGCGCACCGTCATGTCCGACACGCCGAGCTTGCGGGTCAGCTCGTTGACCCGTACGCCGCCCCGGCGGCGTACCTCGTCCAGGATCAGGGCGCGGCGCTGCTCCGCGAGGAGGTTCTGATTCTCACTCACGTACGCTCCGGTCCTTTCCCTCAGCCCGTCCGGCAGGCCCGCTCACCTGCTCCGACGAGGCCATTCTCGCCGATTCCGGTGCGGGGGCGTCCCATCCTCGCACGGCTTGCTCACAGCTGGTCCACCACCCCGACGCGTGCATGCCACTCCCGTGTGGCGTGGGCGTTCCCACCCGCTCCGGGGAGGTTCCGTGACGGGAGGTGTATCAAGCCGTGGAAGTGGCGATCCTTATGTCCGCGCGGACACATGTCGAAGGCGTGTCACGGGGGAAGTGCGAACAGTGGAACGTGCCTCAGCGGACAGAACGGCCCTGGAACTCCTGGTCCACGGCGTGGGTGGCGCCACGCCCGAGAAGATGCTCAACGATCCGCGCACGGTGCGGATCACCGGCGACGACACGGCAGCCGTGTTCCGGCGCGCCGACGACGTCACGGCGGACACCGGCCCCGCCGACGACCGCGGCCGCGACGCCCCGGTTCCCGAGGCCTATGTGTGGTCCAACCTCACTTCCGGCAACGGCACCCGCGCCCTGTGGCTCCTGCTGCTGCCGTTCATGGTCGTCAACCTCGCCCACTGGATGCGCCCGGCCGCACGGGAGGGCGTCCGCGCGGTGCGGCTGTACGGCCTGCTCGTGCGGCTCGCGGCACTGAGCCTGACGGTGCTGCTCGTCGCCGCGGCCTGCGAGGTCGCCCTCGACCTGACCGCCTGGCAGTGCGCCGGCACGACCGCGTGCGCCGAGCGTCACTCCTGGCTGGGCTTCCTCTCCCCGGCGGTCTCCGGCGGCGGCTGGTGGAGCCTGCCGGGCCGCCGGCTCGCCCTCGCCGCCCTGGTCCCGACCGCCCTCGTCGGTCTCCTGTGGTACCTGTCCCACCGCACCTGGCGGGCGTACGAGTCCCAGGAGCCCCTCGACCGCGCCGCCGAACCCGAGAACGGTCCCGGTCACACCGCACTCGGCCGGCCCGGCTTCTGGTACGGGCGCCGGCTGGTGGCCCGCCTGCGCGCGGCCCACACCGCGGCGGGACTGCTGACGGTGGCCGCGGCCGTCGGCACCGCGGCCGTGCGCCAGGACCGCCGACCCGGCGGCCCCGCCCTCCTCGACTGGCTCGGCCGGTTGCTGGAGGCGTCCCTGGTGGCGGGCGCGCTCGCCACGGTGTGGGTGGTGTGCCGACGGGGCCGCAGCGAGCACCGCCTCGACCGCCGCATCGACGCGCACCTCGTCCACCGGCTGCCCCTGGCCGCCCTCGTCCTGCTCGCCCTCACCCTGGTGTACGCCGGGTGGCAGCGCCCCGGCTGGCACTCCGAGGGCCGGCTCCCCGGCGACGCGACCTTCGGTGGTCTCGCCCTCGCCCAGGGCGCCCTGGTGATCGCCCTCGCGGTCGTCGCCCGCGTCCTGCACCACTGCCCACGCGAGCGCCACGAGCCGGCGGACCCGAACGGGGCCACTGCCGTCGAGCGGGTGCAACTCGTCCAACAGGAGCGCTGCGCCCTGCGCGGGCTCGGCGGGCCCGCTGTCGCGATGCTGGCCTGTGCGCTCGGCGGAGTGATGTCCGGCGGGGTGTCGCAGCGCGTGTCGGACTGGCTGGACGGCACCGGGACCTTCCTCGACGGACCGCCCGTCCTCCTGACCTGGCAGGCGTCCGTCATCCCCGTGCTGCTCGTCGTCCTGCTGACGCTGTGCGGACTGCTCGGACGGCAGACCTGGCTGCTCACCCGGGCCGAGGAGGAGGCGGTGGGCCGCGCGTACGGGGTCGGACCCGGCGACCCGGCCCGCACCCGTCGCATCGCCCGCGCCCGCGCCATGGCCACGCTCACCGACCGTGGCCCGCTCCTCGTCGCCGTCGTCTCCACCGCGACGCTCCTCCTGGGCGCGGGCGCGCTCGTCGGCGCCTTCGGCACCGGGAAGACCCCGGTCCGCGCCACGGACGGCGCCCAGGCCTTCGTCCAGGGCGCCGCCCAGACCGCTCAGGCCATGGGCTCCTGGCTCATAGGGCTCGGCTTCGTCCTCTTCGTCACCTGGGGCCGGCGCGCCTACAAGGACGCCTCCGCGCGGCGCACGATCGGCATCCTCTGGGACGTCGGCACCTTCTGGCCGCGCGCCGCGCACCCCTTCGCCCCGCCCTGCTACGCGGAGCGCGCGGTCCCCGACCTGACCTGGCGGATGGCCGGTTGGACGCGCGCCACGGGCGGACGTCTGGTGATCTCCGGGCACTCCCAGGGCAGCGTCCTCGCGGCCGCCGCGGCCTGGCAGCTGAAACCCTCCGACCGCAAGCGGGTCGCCCTGCTCACCTACGGCTCCCCGATCGAGCGCCTCTACGGCCGCTGGTTCCCGGCCCACTTCGGTCCGGCCGCCCTCGCCGCCCTGCACGAGGACATCGCCTGCTGGCGCAACCTGTACCGGCTCACCGACCCCATCGGCGGCCCGGTCCGGCTGTCCGGCGACGACTGCGGCCCCCAGGTGGACCGCGAGCCCCTCGCGGACCCGCTGGCGTACGGCCGCACCGAGGAACACCCGCTGCCCGCGCCCGTCCTGGGCCACTCCGACTACCAGGCCGACCCGGTGTTCGTCGAGGAACGCGAGATGCTGCTGGGACGGCTGCGACCGGAGCTGCCCGTGCAGCGCACCTGAGCGGATCAGGGCAGCTCGGGCAGGTCCTCCGCGTACAGCAAGGTCAGGTCGTCCGTGCTCGGCTCGGCCACCTGGGCCACTCGACTGGCGTGCCGCTCCACCATCGCCTCGAACGTCTGGCGCGCGGTACGCCCGTTGCCGAAGGCGGGCCCCTTGGGGAGCACCGTGAAGTACTTCAGCAGGGCGTCCGCGGTGCCCGGAGCGAGCCGGTACTCGTGCTCCTCGGCCTGCTGTTCCACGATCCGCAACAGCTCTTCGGGGCCGTAGTCGCCGAAGGTGATGGTCCGTGAGAAACGGGACGCCACCCCGGGGTTGACCGAGAGGAAGCGCTCCATCTCCGCCGTGTACCCCGCCACGATCACCACCACGGAGTCCCGGTGGTCCTCCATCAGTTTCACCAGGGTGTCGATGGCCTCCTTGCCGAAGTCGCGGCCCGCGTCCTCCGGCGACAGCGCGTACGCCTCGTCGATGAACAGCACGCCGCCGTGGGCCCGTTGGAAGGCCTCCTGGGTGCGGATCGCCGTCGAGCCGATGTGCTCGCCGACCAGGTCGACGCGGGACACCTCGACGAGATGGCCCTTCTCCAGCACGTCCAGGGCGGCGAGGATCTCGCCGTAGAGGCGGGCGACGGTGGTCTTGCCGGTGCCGGGGGAGCCGGTGAAGACCAGATGGCGCTTGACGGACGCCGCCTTGAGCCCGGCCTGCTGACGGCGCCGGCCCACCTCGATCATGTCGATGAGGGCCCGCACCTCGCGTTTGACGCTCTCCAGGCCCACCAGCGTGTCCAACTCGCCGAGCACGTCCTTCGAGGTCCGCACCGACGTCTCCGGCTCACCGGCGGCCCGCTGCGGTTCCGGCGCGGTGACCCGCTGCTCGGGGAGCGTGCCCAGCACACCCGGCGACTGGGCGGTCGTCTGCACCACCGGCGCCGGCGCCGCCGCGGCCCCGGGTGTCCGCACGCCCGCGCTCTCGTCGCTGGTGCAGTCCTCGACCAGGGGACCGGAGCCCGAGCCCGCGTCGCCCCCGGCGTCGGCGAACTCGTAACCGCCGCGCGCGCAGCGCTCCGTACGGCACTTGCGCAGCGTCGTACGACTGCCGTCTATCACGTGGAAGCCGTAGCCGCCGCTGTTCGTCACCCGGCAGTCGAGGAAGGTGCCGCGGCCACCGGCCGACACATAGAATCCGGCCTCGGCGGGGGAGTCGACGGTGCAGCGCTCGACGGTGGGGTCGGCGCCCTTGGTGACGATCACGCCGGTCTGGGTGCTGTCCACGGTGCAGTTGTTGAGGGTGCCGCCGCTGCCGTGGTCACGGAACCACGCGCCGGTCGCCGCGTCCCGGATCCGGCAGTCGTCGAGCTGGGCGGTCGCCCCGTCGCTCACCGACACGGCCGTGTTGCGCACCTGGGACAGGTCGCTGTCCACGACGTCCGCGCGGGAGCCCCGGTCGAGGACGAACAGGGCGTCGGGCACGTCGTGCACCCGGCAGGAGTCGAGGACCGCGGTGGCGCCGTCGCTGACCCAGACGGCCGGGTAGTCGCCGGTGCTGTCGAAGATCTCGCACTGGTTGGCGTCCACGCGCGTGCCCGGGTCCCACACCGACAGCCCGTTGCGGCCGAACTGACGCACCGTCGTACGGGTCAGTGTCAGTACGGAACGGGAGCGCAGGTCGACCGCGTTCTCCGGGATGTCGTGGATACGGCAGTCGGCCAGGGTCAGCACGGCGTCCGTGTCGAGCGTGACGCCGTCGGAGGTGGTGCGGTGCACATCGCAGTCGGTGAGGTGCGCGGTGGCCCGGGCGGTGATCTGCACACCGCTGCCCCTGACCTCGTAGACCTCGCAGCCCACCGCCTCCAGGGAGGAGTTGTCGCCGGTCGCGCTCAGACCCGCGCCCGACGTGTGGTGCACCCGGCAGCGCTCCAGCCGGGGGTGGGCCCCGCCGCGCACCGAGACGCCGGCCTGACCCGCCGCGACGACCTCGCACTCCTCGAAGACACCACCACCGCCGTCGACCACGGCGATGCCGATGCCCGCCGGGTTGTCGACGGTGCACCGGCGCACCGTCGGGCGGGCGTTGCCCCGCACTTCGATGCCCGCCGCCGACCGCGTGACGATCCGTACGTCCAGCAGCTCGGGCGTGCCGTCCTCGACGAGCACCGCGGGCGCGGCCGCGTCCTGGCCCTCCACGTGCAGGTCCTGTACCACCGCCGAGGCGCGCACGGTCAACGGCACCCCGTCCAGGGGCGCGAGGCGCACGGAACCGGGGGAGCCCTCCGGGCCGCGCAGCGTCACCGACCGCTCCACGACCAGGTTCTCCCGATAGGTTCCGGGAGCGATGGTGAGCACGTCACCCTCGGCCGCGGCCTCCAGGGCGGCGGCGAGCGATGCGTACTCACCCGTGCGGCGCCGCCACCTCGATGTGCCGGTGTGCGTCACCTGGACCGTGCCCTGTGCCATGGCGTTGATGTGCCCCCACCTCGTGGTACGCGGGTTGATGCCGAATGGTTCGGCCGGACCACCGTAGCGTGCGCGCGGGTGGTGGGTTGACCAGAGACGGAAGGCCGTCAGCTGCCGGTGCCGGTGCGGCCCCAGTCCGGGCCCGCACGGTCCCAGGCCTGGTCCCAACGGGCGTACCGGCGACGGACCAGGCGCCAGACGATCAGCCGCCGAACGCCCTCGACGGTGCCCGCGGTGAGCAGGGCCGCGCCGAAGCCGGCGAGCACGGCGTGCGTCGTCGCCGTGGCGGAGTCCAGCGGGCGGGCCACCAGCGCGCCGTGCCCGTCCGTCCATATCTCGAAGTGGTCGCCGCCGTACGGGGTCTTGAGGCCCGCCAGGACCGTGCCGTGCCGTGTCGTGCCGTCGGGGGCCGTCCAGTCCGCGACGACCCGGGTGCGGGCCTCCCGGCCGGTGGCCGTCTCCGGGTCCACCTCCAGCGGCGAACCGTCCACCTTGCGCACCACGGTGGCCGTGACCGCGTGGCGGGACTGTCGCTGTTCCCGGACCGACTGCTGGAGCACGTCCTGCGCCACGGCGCCGACGAGGGAACCCACCACGGGCGCGACGAGGAGGACCAGCAACAAGGCCGACAAGGCCACCCACGCCTCGACCAGATCCGTCGTCCGACGCAGTGGGTTGTGTCGCCAGCGCCAGATTCCGCCGATCGCTCGCACCGCCCCCACCCCCTTCCCGCTCCGTGATAACCCCCGTTGGAGCCGTTCACGCGCGAGCCCGGGGAAAGAGAGAGCGAAATCACCAGAGCCCGGGACCTCTCATGAACTTCTCACCCAATCCCAACGCTCCGGAGCCGGGCCGGGGTTCCCACGGATCGCCCGGCCTCCGACCTAGGCCGGAACTATGCGATGACGCGCACCGGATCACCGACTCTGATCGTGCCGTGACCGAGAGGCACCAGGTTCTGCCCGAAGATCAACTTGCCGCCGAGGCGCCGATGCCGGCCCAGGGTGTGGAGGGGTTCCCTGCCGCGGGTCGCGGTGTCCTGGTCGGTGGTGGTCACGACGCAGCGGCCGCACGGCTTGGCGACCCGGAACTCGACCTCGCCGACGGCGAGGCGCGACCAGCCGTCCTCCGCCCACGGATCGGTGCCCGCCAGGACGAGGTTCGGCCGGAAACGGTTCATCGGCAGCGGGCCCTCCTCGGCGTGCTCGCCCTGCGCGATCAGCGAGTTGAGGGCGTCCAGGGACGCGGTCGTGGCGGCCAGCAGCGGATATCCGTCGGCGAAGGTGACGGTCTCGCCGGGTCGCGCGTACCCGGGGTCCACGGGCCGTCGGGTCGCGGGGTCGTCCATGTGCACCAGCCGCACGTCGGCGCCGAGGAGGGCGCTGCACCAGGCGTGCGCGGTGTCGTCGGCGAGGACCCCCTCCACCTTGTCACGGAAGATCTCCATCGACACCGTGCCCACCGGCTCGGGCACCGGCACGGTCAGCGGCTCCAGACCGGGCGCGGACAGACGCACACCGCCGCCGGGCAGAAGCTCGGCGGCGGCCAGCGCGAGGCGCGGCCGCTGACGTTGCGTGACGACCTTTCCCCCGTCGTCGATCAGCGCCCAGCGTCGGTCCCCGGCCAGCCCCCAGGGCTCCACGACGGCTTCCCGGGGTGCCTGACCCCGGAACGCCTTGACCGGATGGACGTGAATCGACAGCAGCTGCACATGCCCCATGGGGTCATCCTGCCAGGTGGCACCGACGACCCCGTGGGCTCAGTAGCCCCGGTACTGCTGGTTGTACGGGTCCTGGTACTGGGGCGCGGCGGGCCGGGGAGCGGCCGGGCGCATGGCGTCGTAGCCCGTGCCGGGGCCCGCCGGACGCGGCTGCTGCTGCGCCTGGGGTCCGGGATAGCCGCGCGGAGCGCCTGCCTGCGGCGGGATGTACGCCGCCGGAGCCTGCTGCAACGGCGCGGGCTGCTGCGCCTGCGGATAGCCGTAGCCGTAGGACTGCGAGGGGCCCGCCGGGAGAGCGGGCAGCGCCGACGGCAAGGCGGGCAGGTTGCTGCTGCCCATGTCGTACGCGGCGGGGACCCGGATCGGGGCGATCTGCGGGGTGCCCCGCTCGGCCACGAGCGAGTCGTAGATCGGAGTGTCCGGGAAGGAGGCGTAGTAGCCGCCGCCATAGGTGGAGCGGGGGGAGGTCATGGCACATAAGTTAAGCCCACGATGTGCTGGTTGGGGAGACCGATAAGAGGGTTGATTTCCGTGTCCGCGGTGACCTCGGACCCCCAATGCGAGCGAACTTGGGGAAAAGGGACGGCGCGCGACCTTCCGATCGTGTAAAGGCCGAGTTCCGAGCGGGTTACCGGCGGTTGGTCAGGGCCGATCCTGCGCTCCCGATGGGAGTTCTCCGTCCCGCGCAATAGGTTGGCCGGAAAGACAACCCGAGGGGTGCCGAGGCGTGCGGCCCGGTGCACTGACACGCGATGGGGGCGTACATGTCAATGTCGAAGGGGTCCAATGCTCCGGTGCCGACCACGGCGCTGCGGGTCGAACTGGGCTGGCGCTCGGGAACGGGTGTTCCGGACGCGGACGCCTCGGCGCTGCTGCTGGTGGGCGGGAAGGTCCGTTCCGACGCGGACTTCGTCTTCTACAACCAGCCGACCCACTCCTCCGGCGCCGTCCGGCACGAGGGCAAGCGCGACGCCGGGGGCCGGGTGACCGACCGCCTGCTCGTCGACCTCGCGCGCGTGGAGCCCGCGATCGAGACCATCGTCCTGGCGGCCTCGACGGACGGCGGCTCCTTCGGCCACGTGCCGGATCTCTACATCGAGGTACGGGACGCGGCGCAGGGCACCGTCGTGGCACGGTTCGACAGCGCAGGCGCGACGGTGGAGACGGCCTTCGTGCTGGGAGAGTTCTACCGCCGCCAAGGCGCCTGGAAGTTCCGGGCCGTCGGCCAGGGCTACGACAGGGGTCTCGAAGGCCTGGCCACCGACTTCGGGATCGCCGTGGACGAACCGCAGCAGGCGGCCGCCCCGGCCGCGCCCGCCCGTCAGGTTCCTCCGCCGCCGCCGCCGTCCCAGCAGCCGACGATGCCCGCTTTTCCGGCCACGGTGCCCCCGCCCGTCCACCAGGCCCCGCCTGCGCCGCCGGCCCCGCCCGTCGCACCGGTCCGGCTGACCAAGGTGACGCTGACCAAGGCCGCCCCGTCGGTGTCCCTGAGCAAGCAGGGCGGCACCTCGGGCGCCCTGCGCGTGAACCTGAACTGGGAGGTGCGCAAGCAGTTCTCGGGGTGGGGCAGCAAGCGCGGCCGCGCCATCGCCATGCACAACGACCTCGACCTCGACCTGTGCGCCCTGTTCGAGCTCGCCGACGGCCGCAAGGGTGTGGTCCAGGCCCTCGGCAACGCCTTCGGCGCCCTGCACCAACCGCCGTACATCCACCTCGACGGCGACGACCGCACCGGGGGGCTGGCGAGCGGCGAGAACCTCACCGTGAACCTCGACCACAAGAACGACTTCCGGCGCATCCTCGTCTTCGTGACCATCTACGAGGGCGCCCGTTCCTTCGCCGACCTGCACGCCACCGTCACGCTGCAACCGCAGTTCGGTGCCGCGATCGACTTCTCCCTGGACGAGTGCACGGTCCCCTCGACCGTGTGCGCGCTCGCACTGATCACCAACAACGGGGGCGACCTCGTCGTCCAGCGCGAGGCCCGCTACCTGGTGCCCGAGCGCGGGGTGAGCCCACAGCGGACCGTCGACTACACCTACGGGTGGGGCATGAACTGGACGCCGGGCCGCAAGTAGAGGCCGCCCCTGTGGCCGGGGACCCCTGTTGACAGGGGCCCCTGTACGCCTTGGCACGGGTCCCTGCACGACGGCTCAACCCTCGTCCGCGACGGCCTCCGGACGGGCGTAGGTGCGGCCCTTCCAGGCCGCGCCGCGTCCCCGGTAGTGCTGGACCGCGGAGTCGACCGTCATCAGCAGATAGAGGAACGCGGTGAACGGCAGCAGGGGAGCCGGCCACAGCGGCTGACGGTAGTAACGCAGCATCGGCACGTACGTCCCCGCCATCACCAGCCACGCGAGACCGCCGCACACGGCGGTGGCCTCACTGCCTGCGGCGAGCCCGCCGAGCAGGGCGAGCGGAGGCACCAGGTACACCAGCGCCAGGCCGAACACCGTGCCGGTCAGCAGGAGCGGACTGTGCCGCAGCTGCGCGTAGG
The DNA here is from genome assembly GCF_042880655.1 of Streptomyces sp. NPDC058295. Classification (NCBI taxonomy): domain Bacteria; kingdom Bacillati; phylum Actinomycetota; class Actinomycetes; order Kitasatosporales; family Streptomycetaceae; genus Streptomyces; species Streptomyces sp. NPDC058295. Next base: position 103,147 of record NZ_JBHVYO010000007.1, on the reverse strand, counting down.
CGCTGCGCGAGACCATCCGCCACAGATCGCGCAGCCTCGGGTACGGGCGCACGCTGTCCACGCGGTCGGCCAGCCCCAGCCAGACATGACCGCCCGCGCCCTTCACGGCCCGCGCGAGTGCCACGTCGTCGATGACGGCGTGCCGGATGGCGTCCGGGATCCGCGCCCGCTCGGCCGCGTCGGTGCGCAGCAGGACGCAACCGCCCGCTGCGGCCGCCGTCCGCGCCCCGCGTCGGCCGATCCGCCGGAAGGGATAGAGCTGCGCGAAGAAGTAGACGAAGGCGGGTACCACCAGCCGCTCCCACAGGCTCTCCACCCGCAGCCGTGCCATCTGGGAGACGACGTCGAACCCTCCGGTGCGGGCCGCCGACACCAGCTCCCGCAGACTGTCGGGCCCGTGCGCGATGTCGGCATCCGTGAGGAGGAGGTACTCGGGTTCACGCGCGCGTGCCAGGCCGATGCCGTGACGCACCGCCCACAGCTTCCCGGTCCAGCCCGCGGGAGGTTCGCCCGGCGAGTCCACCGTCAGGGGGAGCCCGCCGCGCTGCCGGGCGAGCGTGCGCGCCAGTTCGCCCGTGCCGTCGGAGCTGCCGTCGTCGACGAGGAAGATCTCCGCCCGCCCCGGGTAGTCCTGTGCGAGCAGGGAGGGCAGGCTCGCGGGCAGCACCGCCGCCTCGTCGCGCGCGGGGACGACGACGCAGACGGACGGCCACTCCCGTGGCTCCTCCCGGGCCGGCAGCCTGACGTCCGTGCGCCAGAAGAAGCCCTGACAGAGCAACAGCCACATCCAGGCGGCCAGAGTCACGGCGGCGATCCACACGATGGCGCTCACGCGCGCAGTCTGCCCCACGCCACCGGGCCGCAAGAGCACATCGTCTATGGTGGCCGGGTGAAGATCGCGCTCATGGACTCCGGAATCGGCCTGCTGGCGGCCACCGTCGCGGTACGGCGCCTGCGACCCGACGCCGATCTCGTGCTCTCCCTCGACCCCGACGGCATGCCCTGGGGGCCGCGCACTCCGCAAGACCTGACCGAGCGTGCCGTGGCCGTCGCCTCGGCCGCCGCCGCGCACCGGCCCGAGGCCCTCATCGTCGGCTGCAACACGGCGACCGTGCACGCCCTGCCCGCGCTGCGGTCCCTCCTCGAACCCGGCATCCCGGTCATCGGCACCGTCCCGGCGATCAAGCCGGCCGCGGCCGGCGGCGGCCCCGTCGCGATCTGGGCCACGCCCGCCACCACCGGCAGCCCCTATCAGCGCAACCTCATCCGGGACTTCGCCGGGGACGTCACGGTCGCCGAGGTTCCCTGCTGGGGACTGGCGGAGGCGGTCGAGCACGCGGACGAGGCGGCGATCGACGCCGCGATCACCGCGGCCGCCGCCCTCACCCCCGAGGAAGTAACGACCGTCGTCCTGGGCTGCACCCATTACGAACTGGTCGCCGACCGCATCCGTGCCGCCGTGCAGCGCCCCGACCGGCCGCCGCTCGTCCTGCACGGCTCGGCCGGCGCCGTGGCCGCGCAGGCACTGCGCCGCATCGGCGCGCGCCCCGCCCCCGAGGCGCCGGCGCTCGGCACCGTGACGGTTCTCCTCAGCGGCCGCCCCGGCGCTCTCCCGGTGCCCGCCCTGGCCTATGCGGAAGGCCGACTGCTGGAGGCCGTCAGCCCCGCCCGGTGACCGACGGGCCCGCACCGGCAACTCGGGGGCGCCCGCCGCCCGGGCGGAGCAGTCACCCTGCGCTACGTGCTACCGGCGCAGCGAAACCTGAGTAACCTCATGAATATGAGGGACCACCCCCACGACGAGAGCATCCCGCTTCCCGACGTCCCGCATGCAGACACCCCGCATCCCGACGTCTGGACCGGACGCGCCACCAACCGGTTCCAGTGGGTGCTGGCGCTCGTCGGCGCCGCCTGTATGGCGCTCGGCGTCGAGCTCGCCGTCGAATCCGCGTGGACGTCCGGCATCGCCCCGCTCGCCATGTCCGTCGTCGGCTGTATCGCCGCCGGGTTGCTGGTTCTCTTCGGCACCCTCGCCTTCGTCCACGTCGACCTGAAGCTCGACAAGGAGTCGCTCGAAGTGCGCTGCGGCCACATCGGGCTGCCGCGCCGGCGGATCCCGCTGGCCCATGTCGCCGGGGCCGACTTCGTACCGCTCGTCACTCCGCGCCACTGGGGCGGCTGGGGCTATCGCTGGCGCCCGGAGAAGGGCACGGCCGTCGTGGTCCGCCGTGGCGAGGGCGTACTGCTGCGTCTCTGGGACGGTCACACGTTCACCATCACCGTGGACGACGCGGAGTCGGCGGTGCGCGTCATCAGGGACCGGCTGCGGGCGGGCACACCCGGCACCACGCCCTGAATCCCGCACCGGGAAGACACTGAGGTCAGGCGGCCGGGCGGTCGTCTTGGCGCAGGATCCGGTCGAACTCCGGCCGGGCCTCGGGAGCCGCGGGTTCCTCGGTGAGCGGCCGGGCCGTGGCCAGGCCGGCCAGCAGTCCCGCACCGACCGACACCGTGGTGAAGCTCAGCGCGTTGCCGATCGCGGCGACGGCGGCCAGAGCAGTGAGCGCGGCACCCGCGGTGAGGACGACCGGGGTGGGGCGCGGCGCGCGCCACAGGGCGAACAGCACCCAGCAGAAGGTCGCGGCGAGCAGCAGCACACCGACGACACCCTGCTCCGCCGCCAGTTGCAGCGGCGCCGAGTGCGGTTTGCCGTCGGACAGCGTCGACTGGGCCGCCGTACCGCTCAGCTCCCCGAAGCGCCCGGGGCCCACACCGAGGCCTGCCTCCCGGTGGGCCATGCCCAGGGCGTCGCGCCACAGATCGACCCGGTGCGGTGTCAGCCGGCCCGTCAGCGCATCGGCGAGGCGGCCGGACAGCACGTTCCCGGCGACCGCCCAGATCAGGCCCGTCACCAGGGCGGCGGCCACGGCCAGGGCCGCGAGCGCGGGCCCCCGGTGGCGCATCCGGCCGGCCGCCAGGGAACACAGCAGCACCGCGCAACAGGTCACCACCGCCGTGGTCGAGCCCAGGAGGGCCCCGGCGACCGTGATGCCTGCGGCGAGCAGCCACAGCCCGAGCCGCGCCACCGGCACGGGGGCCGCCCAGGCGGCGCAGCACGCGGCACCGGCCGAGAGTGTCAGCACCGCGGCGGTGGCACCCGCGTGACCCAGCGGCGCGGCGATCTCGGGGCCCGGAGCGAGCCGGGGCCGGGCCACCGACAGGGTCAGCCCCGCCAGCGCACCGGCACAGGGCCCGGCGACCGGCAGCAACACTCCGAGGATCCGTCCCGCCGCGTAGCCGGCGGCCACCGCCAGCACCGCGAGCAGGACCCCCTCGGGGCGTCCGTCGTGCACGGCGGCGGTGACCAGGGACCAGATGGCGCAGACCCCGAGCACGGCCACGCCCGCCGCGTCAGAAACGTTTCGTCTTTCCCCGTCCCTGTCCGCGTCGAGCGCAGACGTCATCCCCGTGGAACCCACCCGTCCCCCCGAACCCGGTCGCCCCCCGACCGTGACGGCCCTGAACCGTGACGGACCCCGGCCGCCCGCGCGCGGCCTGGGGCACTGGCACACCGTAACGGCTGATGGGCGGTTTGTGGATGAGTTGCGCCGGGTTGTGCGGCAAGCGAAGACCGTCCCGCGGACTGCGTTGTCGGCCAAAAGGTCACTCGCCGTACACTCCCGGAGTGACCGTCACCGCAACTTCCGTGGGCCAGCCGGACCAGCAGGAGCCCCAGGCCGCGCGGGCCCCGCGCGGCGCGCGGCTCCTGCGCCTCGTCCCGGCCGCCGCAGCGGCGCTCTCCGGAGTGCTGCTCTACGTCAGTTTCCCGCCGCGCACCCTGTGGTGGCTGGCGCTGCCGGCCTTCGCCGTCCTCGGCTGGGTGCTGCGCGGTCGCAGCTGGAAGGCGGCCCTCGGTCTCGGCTACCTCTTCGGGCTGGGTTTCCTGCTGCCGCTCCTGGTGTGGACGGGCGTCGAGGTCGGCCCCGGGCCCTGGCTCGCCCTGGTGGTCATCGAGGCGGTCTTCGTCGCGCTGGTCGGCGTGGGCGTCGCGGCCGTGTCCAAGCTGCCGGCCTGGCCGCTGTGGGCGGCGGCGCTCTGGATCGCCGGTGAGGCGGCACGCGCGCGCGTGCCCTTCCGCGGCTTCCCGTGGGGCAAGATCGCCTTCGGCCAGGCGGACGGCGTCTTCCTGCCCCTCGCCGCGCTCGGCGGCACCCCCGTACTCGGCTTCGCCGTCGTCCTGTGCGGTTTCGGCCTGTACGAGGTCGTGCGCCTCGTCCTGGAGCGGCGGCGCACCGGTGAGGTGCGGCGGTCGGCGGCCGTCCTGGCCCTGCTCGGTGTGGCCGTCCCGGTCCTGGGCGCCGTGGCCGCCCGCTCGCTGGTCAGCGACAAGGCGGAGGACGGCACCGCGACGGTCGCCGTCATCCAGGGCAACGTCCCCCGTCTCGGTCTGGAGTTCAACGCCCAGCGCCGGGCCGTGCTCGACTACCACGCGCGCGAGACGGAGCGCCTGGCCGCCGAGGTCAAGGCGGGCAAGGTCGCCCAGCCCGACTTCGTCCTGTGGCCCGAGAACTCCTCCGACATCGACCCCTTCGCCTACGCCGACGCCGCCGCGGTCATCGACAAGGCGGCCAAGGCGATCAACGCGCCCATCTCGGTCGGCGGCGTGGTCGAGCGGGACGGCAAGCTCTACAACGAGCAGATCCTGTGGGACCCGGTGAAGGGGCCCACCCAGACGTACGACAAGCGGCAGGTCCAGCCGTTCGGCGAGTACCTCCCGCTGCGCTCGTTCATCGGCGCCATCAACGAGAACTGGACCTCCATGGTCGGCCAGGACTTCAACCGGGGCAGCAAGCCGGGTGTGTTCGACATGGACGGGACCGAGGTCGGCCTCGCCACCTGCTACGAGGCGGCCTTCGACTGGGCCGTGCGCGACACGGTCACCCACGGCGCCCAGCTGATCTCCGTGCCCAGCAACAACGCCACCTTCGACCGCAGCGAGATGACCTACCAGCAGCTGGCCATGTCACGGGTCCGCGCCGTCGAGCACAGCCGTACCGTCACGGTGCCCGTGACCAGCGGCGTCAGCGCGATCATCATGCCGGACGGGAAGATCACCCAGAAGACCGGCATGTTCGTCGCGGACTCCCTGGTGCAGAAGGTCCCTCTGCGCTCCTCCGAGACGCCGGCGACGAAGCTCGGCATCCTGCCCGAGATCGCCCTGGTGCTCGTCGCCGTGGGCGGCCTGGGATGGGCGATCGGCGCCGGGGTGCGGGCCCGTCGGAGCGCCACCGGCTGAAACGGGCGGCCCGGATAGGGTCGCCGTATGCCGACTCCTGACTTCATCACCGAGATTCGGGCCTCCGCGGGCCACCAATTGCTCTGGCTCCCCGGCGTCAGCGCCGTCGTCCTCGACGACGAGGGACGGGTGCTGCTCGGCCAGCGCTCGGACAACCACCAGTGGTGCGTGATCTCGGGCATCCCGGAACCGGGTGAGCAGCCCGCGGACTGCGCGGTGCGGGAGGTGTACGAGGAGGCGGGCGTGCACTGCGTCCCCGAGCGCGTCGTCCTGGTCCGTGCGGGGAGTCGGGTGCAGTTTCCGAACGGCGACGAATGCCAGTTCATGGACGTCACGTTCCGCTGCCGGGCCGTGGGCGGCGAGGCGCGCGTCAACGACGACGAGTCCGTCGCGGTGGGCTGGTTCGCGCTGGACGCGCTGCCGCCGATGCAGGACCGGCAGCTGTTCCGTATCAAGCAGGCGCTCACCGACGAACCCACGTGGTTCGAGACCACGCCTTCGGTCTGAAGTATGGGCGGTGACCACATGGGGCAGGGACCCGGCTCTGCCTAGGCTCGTCGCATGACTTCGCCCCCGGTCACCGCCCCCGGTCCCGCCACCCCCTTGCTCGACCTCGGCGGCCGCACCGCCCTCGTCACCGGCGCGGCCGGCGGCATCGGACAAGCCTGCGTGCTGCGGCTCGCGGCCGCCGGGGCCAAGGTCCGGGCAGTCGACCGGGACGCGGCAGGACTGGAGACGCTCGCCGGGAGCGCGGCCGGTCTGCCCGGCTGGGTCGAACCGTACGTCCTGGACCTCACCGACCTGGGCGCCGCCGAACTCGCGGCCGCCGGTACCGACGTCCTGGTCAACAACGCCGGACTGCAACGGGTGGCCCCGCTGGAGGAGTTCCCGCCGGACGTCTTCCACACGGTGCTCACCGTGATGCTGGAGGCACCGTTCCGGCTCATCCGCGGCGCCCTGCCGCACATGTACGGACAGGGCTGGGGCCGCATCGTCAACGTGTCCTCCGTGCACGGACTGCGCGCCTCCGCCTACAAGTCGGCGTACGTCGCCGCCAAGCACGGACTCGAGGGCCTCTCCAAGACCGCCGCCCTCGAAGGCGCGCCCCACGGCGTGACCTCCAACTGTGTCAACCCCGCCTATGTGCGCACCCCGCTCGTGCAGCGGCAGCTCGCCGACCAGGCGCGGACGCACGGTGTGCCCGAAGAACGTGTGCTGGCCGAGGTGCTGCTGCGGGACAGCGCCGTCAAACGGCTCATCGAACCGGAGGAGGTCGCCGAGGCCGTGGCGTATCTGTGCGGCCCGCAGGCGTCCTTCGTGACGGGTACCTCGCTGGTCCTCGACGGCGGCTGGACCGCGCACTGAGCGCACCGAGCACCCCGCCCTCCCGCGCCGGCGGAGTTGTCCACAGGGCTGACGGGGCGGCCCGGCGATGAGGAATCCTGTGAGCATGTCCCGCGATCACCTGAAGGGCGCCACGACCGCCCTCGGTCCCACCTACGACGCCGACGCGCCGTTCCTCGAGCTGCTCGCCCGGGGCGCGGCCGCCGAGGCGTACGACCGGCCCGTGCTGCTCGCCCGCGCCGAGGGAGGGTCGGGCGAGCGGATCGCGGCACTCGAACACGCCAAGCTGCTCGCGCTGCGGGTCCGCTCCGAGCTGGAGGGCCGCCGCCGACGCGAGGCCGAGCTGTCCGCCCTCTTCGAGACGGCCCACGACCTCGCGGGCCCACGCGACGTGGACGCCGTACTCCAGGCGATCGTGCAACGGGCCCGCTCGCTGCTCGGCACCGACATCGCCTACCTCAGCCTGCACGACCCGGCCAGGGGCGACACGTACATGCGGGTCACCGAGGGTTCGGTCGCCGCCCGCTTCCAGCAGCTGCGCCTCGGAATGGGGGAGGGGCTCGGCGGCCTGGTCGCCCAGACGGCCCGTCCCTACGTCACCGACGACTACTTCCGCGACGACCGCTTCCGGCACACCACGACCATCGACGCGGGCGTGCGCGACGAGGGACTGGTCGCGATCCTCGGGGTTCCGCTGATGCTGGGACCGCACGTCATCGGGGTGCTGTTCGCCGCCGACCGGCGCGCCCGGGTCTTCGAACGGGAGCAGATCGCCCTGCTCGGCTCGTTCGCCGCGCTCGCCGCGGCCGCCATCGACACCGCCAACCTGCTCACCGAGACGCGCTCGGCCCTGGCCGGCCTGGAGCACGCCAACGAGATCATCCGGGACCGCAGCGCGGTCATCGAGCGCGCCTCCGACGTCCACGACCGGCTGGCCGAACTCGTCCTGCGCGGCGGCGGGGTCCACGACGTGGCCGCCGCGGTCTCCCAAGTGCTCGACGGCACCGTGGAGTTCCTGGAGAGCGCACCGGCCGCCGCCGTGGAGGTCTCCCGCGCGGAAGGCCACGCCGTACGCCATGAGCACGACTGGGTCGCGGCGGTCGCGGCCGGCGGGGAACTGCTCGGCGCCCTGGTGCTGCGCGGCCATCCGGGCCTCGACCCGGTCGACCAGCGCACCCTGGAGCGGGCCGCCATGGTCACCTCCCTGCTGCTCCTGGCCAGACGCTCGGCCGCCGAGGCCGAACAGCGCGTGCGCGGCGAGCTCCTCGACGACCTGCTCGAAGCCCGCGACCGTGACCCGCGGCTGCTGCGCGAGCGCGCCACCCGGCTGCACGCCGACCTCGACGCGACCCATGTCGTGCTCGCGGCCCGCCTCGACGCCGCCGCACCCGACGCCGACCAGGAGGCAGCCGCGCGCCGCCGCCTGTGGTCCGCCGCCTCCCACCTCGCCGCCACCCGGCACGGCCTGGCAGCCGCCCGCGACGGCGGCACCGTCCTGCTGCTGCCCCTCGAACACGGCGACACCGCCACGGAGTTGGCCCGCCGTACCGCGCTGCACCTCGGCACCGCCGTCCACGAAGCGGTCACCGTCGGCGCATCCGCGCCGGTGCGGGGCCTCGCCGCCGACCCGGACACGGTGGTCGCCGCGTACGCGGAGGGCCGCCGCTGTCTCGACGCCCTGCGGCTGCTGGGCCGTACCGGCGACGGGGCGGCCGCCGAGGACTTCGGCTTCCTGGGACTGCTCCTCGCCGGCGACCGGGACGTGTCGGGCTTCGTGGACCGCACCATCGGCCGCGTCGTCGCCTACGACGAACGACGCGGCACGGACCTGCTGCGCACCCTGGACGCGTACTTCACCTCGGGCATGAGCCCGGCCCGCACCAAGGACGAACTCCACGTCCACGTCAACACGGTGGCCCAGCGACTCGAACGCGTCGGCCGCCTCCTGGGCGACGACTGGCAGAGACCGGCCCGCGCACTGGAGATCCAACTTGCCCTGAGACTGCACCGGTTGGCCAATCCGACACCGCACTGACCCGCCCCCGTACGCGCGCGGACGGCGTACGGAGGCGGCTGTGCGGCGGCCACGACGGGGACGGGATCAGACGGCGCGCGCGTCCGTCGCCGGGGTCCGCGGGTGCTCCGCGCCCACGCCGGGACCGCCGCCGGTCGGGTCGCCGCCGGTCGGGTCGCCGTCGGTCAGGTCACGGTGACGGGTCTCCTTGGCGACTCCCACGGCGAGGACCGTCAGCAGCGCCGCGGCGATCACGTAGAGGGCGATCGGGGTGGAGCTGTCGTAGTCGGCCAGCAGCGCGGTGGCGATCAGCGGCGCCGGCGCGCCCGCCGCGACCGAGGCGAACTGGGCGCCGATGGAAGCGCCGGAGTAGCGCATCCGGGTCGCGAACATCTCGGAGAAGAAGGCGGCCTGGGGCGCGTACATCGCCCCGTGCAGGACCAGCCCCACCGTCACGGCGAGGACCAGACTGCCGAAGGTACCGGTGTCGACCAGCGAGAAGAACGGGAACATCCAGAGCCCGATCCCGACCGCGCCCAGCAGATACACCGGCCGTCGCCCGACCCGGTCGGACAGCGCACCCCAGGCCGGGATCACCGCGAAGTGCACGGCGGAGGCGATGAGCACGGCGTTGAGCGCGGTCTGCTTGGAGACACCGGCCGAGGTGGTCGCGTACACGAGGATGAACGCGGTGATGACGTAGTAGGAGATGTTCTCCGCCATCCGCGCGCCCATCGCGACCAGCACGTCACGCCAGTGGTGCCGCAGCACCGACACCAGCGGCAACTGCTCCGTCTCCGCCGACGGCACCGCCTTGCGGGCCTCGGCCTGCGCCAACGCCTGCCGGAACACGGGGGATTCATCGACAGACAGACGTATCCACAAACCGACGACCACCAGCACCCCGGAGAGCAGGAAGGGGATCCGCCAGCCCCAGGAGGCGAAGGCGGCGTCCGAGAGCACGGCCGTGAGCAGGGACAGCACACCGGTCGCGAGCAACTGCCCCGCGGGGGCGCCCGTCTGCGGCCACGAGGCCCAGAAACCGCGCCGCCGCGCGTCCCCGTGCTCGGACACCAGCAGGACGGCGCCGCCCCACTCACCGCCGAGCGCGAAACCCTGGACCAGCCGCAGCACGGTCAGCAGCACCGGGGCGGCGCTCCCGACGGTCGCATGCGTCGGCAGCAGCCCGATCGCGAAGGTCGCCCCGCCCATCAGCAGCAGGCTCAGCACCAGCAGCTTCTTGCGCCCGAGCCGGTCCCCGTAGTGACCGAAGACCAGCGCGCCGAGCGGTCGCGCGGCGAATCCGACGGCGTAGGTCAGGAAGGACAGGAGCGTGCCGACGAGCGGGTCGGAGTCCGGAAAGAACAGCTTGCTGAAGACGAGGGCGGCGGCCGAGCCGTAGAGGAAGAAGTCGTACCACTCGATGGTGGTGCCGATGAGACTGGCGGCGACGATGCGTTTGAGGTTCGACGGGGCCGGCGGAGCGGTCGCGGGGGAGGACATCGGTACCACTTCCAAGCGGTTGGCGGGGACGTACGGTGTCGCCATACCGTAGGAATCCGCAGGTCAGGGGCACATGTGGTGGGACACCATAGTTCTGCGCGCTGAGGTGCGTGCCACCACCATGACGGCGACGCCGACGCCTCCACGAGCGCCCCGATCGAGCCGCGAGAGCACTGTCCGCGTCGCACTGTTCGGGCAGGACGCATACCTGCCGAGTTGCTGCTCGACCGCTCTCTGCGTCCACTGGAGACGGAGGGGATTTCGGTGCGCTCGTCGCGGAGTCGGTGCCGGGAGACCCGGAGAGGGACGGCACACCCGCGCAGTCGGCCGCAGCGCACACACCGAGGTCGACACCGTCCGCCACCGGCCGCGCCGTTCCGGGGAGCCGACCGGCACCGGCCCGGACGCTCCGACATCGCGGTGGAGCTCGGCCGAGCCCTCCGCGGCACGCGAGGTGGAGGCCCTCCGCGAGGCCCGGCAGGACGGGAACGCCGAGCCGCCGTCCCGGGTGCCGTCATGCCGGTCACCGGCCGGGGTCGGGACCCGCGGTGGCACATCGGTGACCGAGTACAAGGTGGTGTTCAGCGGTGGAGAAGCGGATGACGGAGCTCAGCGAAAGCCACGACGATCCGTTCGCCCTGCACCTCGCGGCCCTGGCGGTGCTCGACGACCAAGGAATCGTGGTCGGGTGGAACCGGCAGGCCGAGGAACTGCTCGGCCATCCGGACACAGCCGTGATCGGTCGTCCCGCGTGGGAGGTCCTTGTCGATCCGCGCGATCTGCCGGCTGCCAGGGAGGCCGCGGCGATCTGCAGGAGAGCCGGCGGCTGGTTCGGCGTGCTCAAGGTGCGGCACCGCGACGGGCGGCCGGTGGAGCTGGGGCTCAGAGCCCATGCGCTGTCACGCGGTGACCGGGTCCGTGAATGGTTTCTCGCCGGGGCACTCGCGGTCGACGTCATGGAGTGGCAGGTGGACCTCGCGGTTCTCGACGGGCTGTACCGCCGGTGCCCGATCGGCCTGGTCATTCACGGCCCCGACCTGAGGCTTCTCCGGGTCAACCGGGCCGTCGAACGCTTCAGCGGCGTTCCGGCAGCAGACTTCCGGGGGCTGCCCACCGGCCAGATGCTCCTCCCCGACGACGCACGCGAGGCCGTGGACCGGGTGCGTCAGGTGTTGGAGACCGGAAGCCCGTTGGTCTACTCCGAGCAGTTCGCCCGTCTGGAGCAGGATCCCGCTCGCGAGCGGGTCGCGTTGGTCTCGTCCTTCCGGATGGAGGACCCCACCGGCCGTGTCCTGGGTGTGGCCGAGATGATCGAGGACATCACCGAACGTCATCGGGCCCAGCGTCGGCTCGCGCTCCTCGACCAGGCCGGCAGCCGTATCGGAACCACCCTCGACGTGGCGGAGACCGCCCGTGAACTCGCCGAGGTGATGGTGCCTCACCTCGCCGACCATGTGTCGGTGGACCTGTTTCAGCCGGTGACGCGCGGTGAGGAGCTGACACGGACCCTGGCAGGGCCTCTGGTACGAGTGGGGGCCTGCGGCGTCGGTGCCCAGCAACCCGGCCCGACCCACCCCCACGGCGAGCCGGTGCAGTTCGCGCCCGATACACCCCAGGCCAGATGCCTGGCCGAAGGACGCCCTGTCCTCGAACCGGTTCTGCCGCCCGACTGGTTCTCCGCGGAGGGCCGCCTCCGGGCCCATGTTCCGGACCTGGGCGTCCACTCACTGATCGTGATGCCTCTCGCCGCGCGTGGTCTGGTGCTGGGGGTGATGACCCTGTGGCGTTCGCGCCGACCCGATCCCTTCGAGGTGGACGATCTCACCCTCGCCCAGGAACTCGCCTCGCGTGCCGCCGTCGCCATCGACAACGCCCGGCGCTTCACTCAGCAGCAGCAGACCGCGTTCACCCTGCAGAGCAGCCTCCTGCCCCGGGCGGTTCCGGCCCAGTCGGCCGTCGAAGTCGCCCTGCGGTACCTGCCGGCCAGCGCGGCCCCGGGACTGGGCGGTGACTGGTTCGACGTCATTCCCCTGTCGGGGGCCCGGGTCGCCCTTGTCGTCGGCGACGTGGTGGGACGCGGCATCCATGCCGCCGCCACCATGGGGCGGCTGCGAACAGCCGTACACACGCTCGCCAGCCTCGACCTGGAACCGGACGAGGTCCTCTCCCGCCTGGACGACCTGGTCAACCTGCTGGCGGTCGAGCAGGAAGCGACCGGCGAACAGCCCGTGGGCGAGCAGGTCGTCGGCGCCACCTGCCTGTACGCCGTGTACGACCCGGTCTCCCGGCGCTGCTCCGTGGCCCGCGCGGGCCACCCGCCGCCCGTGGTGACCGCGCCGGACGGACAGGCGGCTCCGCTCGACCTGCCCGCCGGCCCACCGCTCGGCCTGGGCGGCCTGCCGTTCGAGGCCCGGGAGATCGAACTGGCCGAGGGAAGCCTGCTGTGCCTGTACACCAACGGTGTCATCGGCGAACGCCACATCGATGCGGACATCGGCCTGGCCAAGCTGTGCGCGGCGCTCACCCGCCCCGCGGACACCTTGGAGCGAACATGCCAAGCCGTGGTCGACTCGCTCGTGTCATCGCGCCCCAGCGACGACGTCGCTCTGCTGATCGCCCGCACCCGCATGCTGCCACCGGAGGACGTCGCCTCCTGGTCCCTTCCGCCGGGACCTGTCAGTGCCGCCCGGGCGCGGGCACTGACCTCGGCGAAACTGACCGAATGGGGCCTGGAGCACCTGGCGTTCACCACCGAGCTGATCGCCAGCGAACTGGTCACCAACGTCTACCGTTACGCCGATGGTCCTGCGACCCTGCGGCTGATCCGTGAACGGTCTCTGGTGTGCGAGGTCAGCGACACCAGCCACACCTCACCGCACCTGCGCCGCGCCCGGACCACCGACGAGGGCGGGCGGGGCCTGTTCCTGGTGGCCCAGCTGACCGAACGCTGGGGCACCCGCTACACCCGCGAGGGCAAGACCGTGTGGACCGAGCAAGCACTGGCGGGCCCGCCCGCCTGACCGTCTCGGGCCATGCCGGGGCTCCGGCGGGCGCAGGGCGTGGAGCGCGCTCGGCGGCGGGGATGCGAGCGGGCGCGCGTGGGGATGCGAGCGGGCGCGTCGCACCACCCCCGGCACAACCTCGCCGCCCCGCCCCGCCTCCGATGTCGGTCACTCGGCTGCGGCGAGCAGCCGTGCCTCGCTCTCCTCGTACAGCCGCCGGTTCTCGTGGCCGTCGGCCGGGCGGTGCCGGTGGTCCAGACGGCTCCCCAGCCAGCCCGCCAGATAGCCGAACGGGATGGAGACCAGCCCGGTGGACTGCATGGGGAACAGGTGGAAGTCGGCGTCGGGGAAGACGGCGGACGGTGTGCCCGAGACGGCCTTGGAGAAGATCATCAGCAGCAGGGCGCAGGCCGCGCCGCCGTAGAGGGTGGCGAGCAGGCCGGTGCGGGTGAATCCTCGCCAGAACAGGGAGTAGGTGAGCGCGGGCGCCACGGCGGAGGCGCCTATGCAGATGGCCAGAGTGGTCAGCACGCCGACGTCCCAGTGCTGGACGAGGGTGGAGAGCACGATCGCGACGGTCCCCACGACCACGCTCGTCCACGCCGCCACCGTCATCTCCGTGCGCGGCGACGCCTGCCCGCGCCGCGACGCATGGGCGAACAGGTCGTGTGCGAGCGACGAAGCCGCTGCCAGGGTCATCCCCGCGACCGACGACAACAGGGTGATGAAGACCATGCCCGCCACGGCCGAGTAGAGGATCGTCGTGCCCGCGGAGCCGGGGGCTCCGCCGAGCGCCTGCGACAGCATGAGCAGCGACGTCCTGCCGTGCGGGTCGGCCGCGGTGATGGCCCGCGACCCCACCAGCGCCGCCGCGCCCGTCCCCATGACGATCACGAGCAGGCAGAACGTGGTGACCGTGCCGACCGCCCACGACATGGAGCGACGCACGGCCGGCACGTCCTGCGCGGAGTACAGACGCATCGTGATGTGGGGCAGGCAGGCCACGCCGAGGACCACGGTGACCTGGAGACCGACGAAGTCGAGCCGGTCGACGGTCGAGGTGCCCAGCTGAAGGCCCTGCTGGAGGTAGGCGGGGCCCGCGCCGCTGCCGTGCTGGGCGGCTCTGAGGACGTCGCTGGGGTTCCAGTCGAAGCGGTTCAGTACGAACGCGGCGACGACGACGCTGGTGCCGAGCAGGAGGACGATCTTGATCATCTGTATGAGGGCGGTGCCCCTCATGCCGCCGATCGCCGCGTAAATGATCATCAGGCTGCCGACGATGACGATGCACGCCGTCCTGGCGCCCGCCACGTGCGGGATGTCGAGGATGAAGGTGAGCAGCGACCCGGCCCCGGAGAGCTGGACGACCAGGAAGGGCAGGGTCGCCGAAAGCGTCACCACGCAGGCCGCGACGCGCACGGACCGTCCCGGCATGTTGCGGGCCAGGACGTCGCCCATGGTGAACCTGCCCGCGTTGCGCAGGGGTTCGGCCAACAGGAACATCAGCAGTACCAGCGACAGGGCGGTGCTGACCGCGAGAACGTAGCCGTCGTATCCGGCGAGCGCGATGATGCCGGTGGTGCTCAGTACCGTGGCGGCCGAGATGTAGTCGCCCGCGATCGCCAGCCCGTTCTTGAGCGGGGTGAGCGAGAGGTAGCCGGTGTAGAAGTTCGTCAGGTCCTCGCGGTCCGGTCCCGTCATGACGCACATCATCAGCGTGACGGTGACCAGCGTGGTGAACAGGACCAGGACGGTGGCCTGCGTCCCGGAGTCGTTCATCTCGCCACCCCCGCGTTCCGGCCGGTGTGGACCGCACGCTCCCTGACCGCGCGGGCCAGCGGATCCACCGAGCGTTGCGCGCCGCGTCCGTACCAGAAGACCGCTGCGAAGGTGACGACGAGCTGGAAGATCCCCAGGGCCATTCCCAGGCTCAGCTCTCCGACGACCGTGGTACCCATCGGTCCAGGCGCGTAGCAGGACAGCACGACATACGCCACGAAGGAGCCGAGCGCGGTGAGCGTGGCGGTTCGACGCAGCCGGCGGTAGGCCGAGCGGAGTGCGGCGAGGTCGGCACCGGGTCGATGAGGCTCGTGCCTGTGCGGCTCGTCCCAGGCGGCTCGCCCGTACGAGTTCCCGTACGAGTTCCCGTACGAGTCGTACTGAGGGACGTCGTGGCCGTACGTCCGGGGCTCGGTGGGGGGCAGCGGCCGTCCCGTGGGTGCTGACGGCGGATATCGGTTCTCGTCGGCGTACGTCATCGCCTGGCCTTCCACTGCGGCTCGGATCCGTGGAGGTGAACGGGGAGGAACGGTTCTGGCGGGCGCACCATACCGACCGGTTGGGATGTCTGTGATCCCCCTGTGGGTCACGTTTCGGGGTCGATGTGGTCCCCGGGCGGAGACGGCCGGGCGACTGCCCTCGCGAGGCGGATCAACGGGTGGGGTCGAGAAGGACCTTGCGGACGCCGGCGGCGCGGCTGTTGAACAGTTCGTACGCCGCGGGGCCCTCGGAGAGGGGGAAGCGGTGGGAGACCACGACCTCCGGGGTGATCCGGCCGGCCTGGGCGAGGGGGATCAGTGTAGGGAGTTCGTAAGGGATCGAGCACAGTCCGATGGCGAACTCCAGCTCCTTGACCTGGGCCAGGCCCATGTGGAAGGGGAAGGCCCTGTTCTGGCTGACGCCGACGACACTGACGCGTCCCGCCTGCCGGACGGCCTTGAGGGCGAGCTCGATGGTGGCGTCCGAGCCCACGGCCTCCACCACGGCGTCCGGTCCGCGTCCCGCGGTCATCTCCCGTACGGCCGTCCGCGCGTCCTCGCCCTCGACCGGTTCGACGCCCAGGGTGGCGGCGAAGGCACGGCGCTCCGCGACCAGGTCCGCGCCCAGCACACGTGCGGCGCCCATCGCGAAGGCGGATTGCGCGGCCATGAGGCCGACCGGGCCCAGACCGATGACCAGCACCGTTTCGCCGGGCTGGATGCGGGCGCGGCGGCATCCGTACCAGGCCGTGGGAGCGTTGTCCGTCAGGACGACGGCGGCCTCGTCGGAGATGCCCTCGGGCAGGGGCACCAGGTTGACGTCGGCATGGGGCACGGCCAGCGCCTGGGCCTGACTGCCCGGGAGGTGCGGGCTCACTCCGTAGCAGAGGTCGGTCGGGGCCTGGGCTCGCTCACACCTCGCGGTGAGTCCCCGCGCGCAGGTTCCGCACAGGGTGCAGCCGACCGAGGCGGGGACCATGACCCGGTCGCCGGGCTTGAAGCGGGTGACCCGGTCGCCGGTGTCGACGACCACGCCGACACACTCGTGTCCCGGTGTGTAGCCGGTCTCCGGGCTGAACCCGTTGCCGCCGTAGATGTGCAGGTCACTGCCGCAGATACCGGCCGTGGTGACCTGGACGACCGCGTCGGTGGGGCTGGTGACGGCCGGGTCGGGTACGTCTTCGTACCGGATGTCGTGGGGGCCGTGGTAGGTCAGTGTCTTCACTGGATGCCTCCATCCGGCGCGGGGCGGCGCCGTGCAGAACAGGGATTCCGGAGCGGTTACATGACTTCCGCAGCGCATCAAGGCGCCTTCATCAAGGATTAATGCGTGCGTATTATTTCGGCGGGGCGACGCTAGCATGGGCCTTCGTGACAGCACATGAGACGCAGGCCACGTCGCCCGGGAGCCGGAAGGCCGGTGACACCCGCGGCACGCTCATCCGGGCCGCCGAGCGGTTGTTCGCGGCGAAGGGCGTCGACGGTGCGTCGCTCAACGAGATCAAGCGGGCCGCCGGCCAGCGCAACGCGATGGCCCTGCAGTACCACTTCGGCGACCGGTCGGGTCTGCTGCGGGCCGTACTCGACAAACACCTTCCTGCGGTGGACGCCCGCCGGGAGGTGCTGCTGCAGCAGTACGAGGACAGTGGCGACGGCGGCGACGGCGGCGATCTTCGGCCGCTGGCCGCCGCGCTGGTGCTGCCCGCCGCCGCGGAACTCGCCGACCCCGACGGCGGCCGCGAGTTCCTGCAGATCGTGGCCGAACTGCTCAATCGCCCCGAACCCCTGGTCGAGGTCGTCGTGACGCAGGGGTCGAGCATCTATCCCTGGCGGCGCCTGCTGGAGCCGTTGCTGACTCCCGAGTCGACCGCGGTGTTCCATACCCGCTTCACCGCCATGCGCTTCTGTCACGCCGAACTCGCGGCCCGGGCCGCTGCCCGCCCTCGCGGGGACGACCGGCTGTTCACCAGCCGACTGGTCGACCTGGTCACCGCACTGCTGGCCGCGCCGGTGTCCGAGCAGACCGCACGACTGCTGCACGAGCGAGACCGTAAGGGCCGGCCCGAGCGGTAGACCTCGACTGGCCGGCCCGTCCGGCGCGGAGCGTGGAGGGCGGGGGGCGCGCAGGGTGTGTGGTGAACGTCATGCAGCGTGGCATACCTACCGGTCGGTACCCTGCGGCGAAGCCGCGAACGACAGGAGACACGATGTCCGCGACCAATCGCCAGATCCGTCTGGCGGCTCGCCCCGTGGGCGAGGTCAAAGCCGATGACTGGCAGCACTGTTCGGAGACCGTCGACGACCCGGGCCCGGGCCGGTTCGCGGGCCGCACGCGCGTCATCTCCCTGGACCCGGCCATGCGGGGCTGGCTGGACGACCGTCCCTCCTACCTGCCGCCGGTGGGCATCGGCGAGGTGATGCGCGCCGGATCGGTCATCGAGGTCACCGCGTCCCACCACCCCGACTTCCAGCCGGGCGATCATGTGGTCGGCACGTTCGGCGTCCAGGAATACGTGGTGTCCGACGGCAGGGGTGCCATGAAGATCGACACCTCCCTCGCCCCGCCCTCGACGTATCTCGGCGCGCTGGGCATGCCCGGCATGACCGCCTACTTCGGCCTGCTGGACGTCGGCGCGCTGAAGGACGGCGAGACGGTCGTGGTATCGGGGGCGGCCGGGGCGGTCGGCACCATCGCCGGTCAGATCGCGAAGGCCAAGGGCTGCCGGGTCGTGGGCATCGCCGGCGGGCCGGAGAAGTGCGCCATGCTCATCGACGAACTGGGATTCGACGCGGCGATCGACTACCGCACCGAGGACGTCAGGAAGGCACTGCGCCGAGAGGCCCCCGACGGCATCGACGTCTACTTCGACAACGTCGGAGGGGACATCCTCGACGCCGCCCTGACGCGGCTGGCGATGCACGCGCGCGTCGTGGTCTGCGGCGCGATCAGTCAGTACAACAACGACACTCCGGTCAAGGGCCCCTCCAACTACCTCTCGCTGCTGGTGCGCCGCGCCCGTATGGAGGGCTTCGTCGTCTTCGACTACGCCCAGCGCTACGCGCAGGCCGCGCAGGACATCTCCGCCTGGATCGGCGCCGGCCGCATCAAGGTCAAGGAACATGTGGTGAGGGGGAGCGTGGACGACTTCCCCGAGACGTTGCGGATGCTCTTTCGCGGGGAGAACGTCGGAAAACTCGTCCTGGAGCTGGCATGACCGCCGTCGAGAGCGAGGCCGCCGCCCGGTCGGGACACACGGACGGCGGCGCGCTCGAGGGCAAGGCGTCCATCGACAGGTTCAGTCACGACGAAGCGGCCCTCGACCAGTCGTCCGGTTGAACCCGCGGTCTCTCGAAAGGCAGCTCACGATGAAGACGTCCGACCAGACCCACCACGCCTCCGCTTCCGTCGCGGTCGATCACCGCACGGCTGTCGCCACGGAGACCGCCCGGTTCGTCGCGGCGGTGGAGGGCGCCGACCTGGCTGCACCGGTGCCCAGTTGTCCGGGCTGGACACTGGCCGACCTGGTCAAGCACACGGGCAGCGTCCAGCGCTGGTTCTCGGCCTTGTTGCGTGCGCGCATCCAGGAACCCCCGCGCAGGCGTGAAGTGGACCTTCGGCTCCCGGACCAGGAGGACGGATACGCCGACTGGCTGGCCGAGAGCGCGACGGTGGCGGCGGAGGCCTTCGCAGCCACCGGCCCGAACGAGCCGATGTGGGCATGGGGCGCTGACCAGCACGCCCGCTTCTGGGCACGGCGGATGCTCTTCGAGACCGTGGTGCACCGGACCGACGCCGAGCTGGCACTCGGCCTCCGGTCCGCGATCGACCGTCCGGTCGCGGTCGACGGGATCGACGAGTTCCTCGTCAATCTGCCCTTCGCCACCTTCTTCGCCCCCAAGGTGGCCCAGCTGCGCGGCCCCGACAAGATCATTCGCTTCCGTGCGACCGACGGGGACGAAGTCTGGGACGTCCGCCTGCGGTCCGGCGGCTTCGGGCTCGACACCGCACACCCGACGACGACCACCGCTGACGCGACCCTCCGGGGAACCGCGGCCGACTTGCTCCTGCTCGTATACGGTCGCCTGCCCTACGAGGCAGAGGCCTTTGACCACGAGGGGGACGAGCACCTGCTGGCCCACTGGTTCGCCAACTCCGCATTCTGAGAAGGCGCATTTCGCCGTTCCCGCACCGCTCGCGGAGCAACGGACTGCGGGTGAACGCCCTGGCACGTTCACCGGCGATCAGCGTTCCAGGTTCGACGGGGCCGGCGGAGCGGTCGCGGGGGAGGACATCGCCACCACTTCCAGGCGGTCGGCGGTACCGGCCGGGGGCGTGACGGTCCCGTCGTGGTGCGGGTCGCCGAACTCCCGGCCGGGGTACGGCTGCTCGCCCTGCCACGGCCCGAGTCGGCGTGTAGTGCGTAGGCACCACGACACGTGGGCGGCTGGTCCGGGTGCACCAGAGGAAGACGGCGGCCGGGGACGATGCCCGGCGGGGCGCCCGAGGGGAGGGTGGGAGGCGCGTGAATCTCACGCGTTCCCCCTTGCCTAGCGGTGTCTGGAGTGATCAACAGGTGGCGACATTTCTCTACCGGATCGGACGGTGGGCGTTCCGTCGGCGCCGGCTCGTCGGTGGTCTGTGGCTGGGTGCCCTGGTGCTGGCCATCGCTGCCGCGGCCATGGCCCCGGCCGGGGAGGAAGAGGACCTCTCCATGCCCGGCACCGAGTCGCAGAAGGCGTTCGACCTGCTGGACGAGCGCTTCCCCCGGAGCAACTCCCAGGGCGCCGAGGCCCGCTTGGTGTTCCGGGCCCCGGACGGACAGCGGGTGACGGCCGGGGAGAACCGGGCGGCCGTCGAGGACGCGCTCGGTTCCCTGGACGGGGGCGATCAGGTCGCGTCGGCCACCGACCCCTATGAGACCGGCGCCGTCAGCGAGGACGGCACCATCGCGTACGCCACCCTCACCTACACGGCGGACGCGGTCGACCTGACCGAGTCGACGAGGAGCGCCCTCGAGAGCGCCGCGAACGCGGCACGGGACGCGGGGCTGACCGTGGAGATCGGCGGCTCGGCCCTGGACTCGGAAGAGGCACCGGGCGGTACGACGGAGCTCATCGGCGTGGCGGTCGCGGCGGTGGTGCTGGTCCTGGCCCTCGGGTCGCTGGTCGCGGCCGGACTGTCGCTGCTGACCGCCTTCGTGGGCGTGGCCATCTCCTTCGGCCTGGTCTCGGCGCTGGCCGTTCCGCTGGGCCTGACGTCCACCGTCGCCATCCTGTCGCTGATGCTGGGGCTGGCGGTCGGCATCGACTACGCGCTGTTCATCACCTCCCGCTTCCGCGACGAGCGCGCCCGAGGAAGCGAGCCGGAGGAGGCTGCCGGCCGGGCGGTGGGCACGGCCGGATCCGCCGTCGTCTTCGCCGGCGCGACCGTCTTCATCGCCCTGGTCGGGCTGGGGGTCGTCGGAATCCCCGAACTCACCAAGATGGGCCTGGGCGGCGCGGGCGCCGTGGCCCTTGCCGTACTCGTGGCGCTGACCCTGGTCCCCGCGCTGTTCGGCTTCTTCGGGCGGCGGATACTTTCGCGCGCCGCCCGCAAGGCCGCCCGCAAGGCCGCCGGGCCGGGAAGTGAAGGCCGGCACCCGGACACCGTCGGCGGCCGGGCCAAGCTCGGCACGCGCTGGGCGCGGTTCGTGCTGCGTCGGCCGATGGCCGTGCTGATGATCGCCGTACTGGGTCTCGGCGTCGTGGCCCTGCCGGCGCTGAGCCTCGAACTCGGGCTGCCCGGAGACGAGTCCAAGTCGGTGGAGACCACGCAGCGCCGTGCCTACGACCTGCTCTCAGAAGGCTTCGGACCCGGCTTCAACGGCCCGTTGACCGTGGTCGTGGACGCGTCGGAGTCCGCCGACACCCGGGCCACCACGGACCTGGTCGTCAAGACCCTCCGGGGAGTGGACGGGGTCGCGTCGGTCGGTGAACCGGTGCTGAACCGGGCCGCGGACACCGCCGTCCTCACCGCCGTCCCGCGGACCGCGCCGAACAGCGGCGAGACCAAGGACCTGGTGCACGCGATCCGCAGCGCGGTCTCCGGCGTCGAGGCCGACACGGGCGCCGGCATCCTGGTGACCGGCACCACCGCGCTGAACATCGATATTTCCGAAGCCATGTCCGACGCTCTCCTTCCCTATCTGACCGTGGTCATCGGACTGGCGGTACTCCTGCTGCTGGTGGTCTTCCGGTCGGTCCTGGTCCCGGTCAAGGCAGCGCTCGGGTTTCTGCTGTCGGTGGGTTCCGCCTTCGGCGTCCTCGTCGCCGTCTTCCAGTGGGGCTGGGCGGCAGACCTGGTCGGCATCGAGCAGACCGGCCCGGTGATGTCGCTGATGCCGATTCTCATCATCGGCATCGTGTTCGGCCTCGCCATGGACTACGAGGTGTTCCTGCTCAGCCGGATGCGCGAGGCCTACGTCCATGGCGCGTCCCCGGGCGAGGCGATCGTCACAGGGTTCCGGCACAGCGGCCGTGTGGTGGCCGCGGCGGCGATCATCATGATCAGTGTGTTCGCCGGATTCATCGGGATGAGCAACCCGACCATCCAGACGATGGGCGTCGGCCTGGCCGCCGCCGTCGCCTTCGACGCCTTCGTGGTCCGGATGACGATCGCACCCGCGGTCCTGGCACTGCTCGGCCACCGGGCCTGGTGGCTGCCCCGTATCCTGCACCGTGTGCTGCCGAATGTGGATATCGAGGGGGAGAAGCTGAGCAAGCCTGTCCCGGCCTCCGCGGCCGAGCCGGACGCGGTGGTGCCGCTCCTCCCTGTCGGCCGGCACCGGCACTGAGTCGGCCATGAAGAACACGGGTGGCGGTGATCCGCGACCACGCGGCAGGTGGTGGCGGGAGACAGCGATCACGGCGACGGCGTTCGCGCTCTGTCTGCTCGGTGGCGCGGTGCAGGACGACGGCAGCAGGCTGTCACCGCCGACCGCCGCCGCCTACGTCATCGCGGTGGGGACCTGTACCGTGCTGCCGTTGCGGCACCGGGCGCCCCTGACCGCCATGGCGGTCACGACCGCGGGCGGAGTGCTGGGGCCGCCCCTTGGCCTCCTGTTGAGCCCGCTCATCGTGGCCCCCGCCGTGATCACCGCCTACTCGTACTCGCTCACCGCGCGCACCGAACGGCGTGCGGTGAGCGCGGTGTTGCTCATCTCCGCGGCGCTGCTGGTCGCCTCCGCCCCCTTGTTCGGGGCCCTCTCGTGGCAGGACGCGAGCCGGGTGGCAGCGGTGGCGGCGTTCCCGCTGGTGGCCGGCGTACTCGGTCACTCGGCGCAGAACCGACGGGCCTACCTGGCGGCAGTGGAGGAGCGGGCCCGGCGGGCCGAGGAGAGCCGGGACAGCGAGGCGCGCCGGAGAGTCGCCGAGGAACGGGTGCGCATCGCCCGGGAACTGCACGACCTCGTGGCCCATCAGATCACCCTGGCCAACGCGCAGGCCACGGTCGCCGCCCACCTCTTCGACACCCGCCCGGAGCAGACCCGCAAGAGCCTGAAGGAGCTCGTCGAGACTACCGGCCACGCGCTCGACGAACTGCGGGCCACGGTCGGCCTGTTGCGTCAGTCCGGGGACGCGCCCACGCCCTCCGAACCGGCGCCCGGGCTGTCCCGGTTGCCCACGCTCGTCGAGTCGTTCCGCCGCGCGGGTCTGGAGGTGTCGGTGCACCAGGAAGGCACGGACCGGCCGCTGCCGCCGGGGGTGGACCTCACCGCCTACCGCATCGTCCAGGAGGCCCTGACCAACGTGACCAAGCACGCCGGTACCGCCACCGCCCGGGTGCGCCTCGCGTGGAAGCGCGATCGCCTCGCCATCACCGTCGCCGACGACGGAGGGGGCGCCCGTACGACGTCCACCCCACCCGCGGGACCGAGTGCGTCCACGGCGGTGGAACGGCCGCCCGGTTACGGTCTGATCGGGATGCGTGAACGGGCCACCGCGGTCGGCGGAGAGCTCTCGGCGGCCAGTCCCCCGGAGGGCGGCTTCCTCGTCTCCGCCCAACTGCCCCTCCCGCCCGCCAAGGACCCCGCGAAGGAACCTGCTAAAGACCCCACGAAGGACACGGCACGGAGGACTGACGGAGCGACCACCATCGAGGGGCGGACAGCCGACGCAACGACAGCCGACAGCCGAACGGGCGGCGGAGAGGCCGGGGATGCGCCGTGACGTTCCGGGTACTGCTCGCCGACGATCAGGCCCTGCTGCGCGAGGCCTTCCGCATACTTCTCGGCAGCGCCGACGACATCACCGTGGTCGGTGAGGCCGCCGACGGCCGGGAGGCGGTGAGACTCACTCGTCAACAGCGCCCGGACGTGGTGATCATGGACATCCGTATGCCCGAGGTGGACGGTCTCACCGCCACGTCGGAGATCTGCGCGGACCCGGAACTGCGTGCCAGCCGCATCCTGATCCTCACCACGTACGAGACCGAGGAGTACGTTGCTCAGGCGCTGCGCGCGGGGGCAGGCGGCTTCATCGGCAAGGGCATCGGGGCCGAGGCCCTGCTGGACGCGGTGCGTACGATCGCCGACGGCGACACCCTTCTGTCGCCCGCCGCGACCCGCTCCTTGGTCGCCCGCTTCCTGGCCACACCGGACGACGCCCCGCCGTATCACCCCGAACAACTCGCCGCGCTCACCCCGCGCGAACGCGAGATGGTGGCTCTGGTCGCGACCGGCCTGTCGAACCAGGAGATCGCCGAGCGGATGTTCCTGAGCCCCTTCACCGTCCGCGCCCACGTGCAGCGCGCCATGACGAAGCTGGACGCCCGCGACCGGGCGCAACTCGTCGTCATCGCCTACCGGACGGGCCTGGCCCGCGCCGCCCCCGACGGCCGCACCGACCACCTGTCGTAGCCCGCCGGTGCCGGGCCCTTCCGGGGACGCCGCCGTGCCCGCGCTCGTACGTGGCCATCCGACCCGCCTTCGACATCGACCGGACCTGTCCGCCGAGCCGGTTCGCGAAGTCCTCGCGCGCCGCCGAAACCACTGCCCCGCCCACCTGGTGACGCTCTATCCGCACTACGCCGCTCCTTGATCACTTGTCCGGCGGCCAGCCTGGGCGCACGGTCCGACACCCGAGCCTCGGCCGCGGCCGACGCGCGATTGTCGGTGGCGGGTGTCACGCTGAAATGACACAGGACCTGCGAAGGGAACAGCCGTGATCACGACCGAGCTCACTCCCGGCTCCCCCTGCTGGCTCGACCTCGGGGCGCCCGACGTCCGCTCCGCCGCGGCTTTCTACGGCTCGGTGCTGGGCTGGAACTACGAGTCCATGGGCGGCGGCGGGGGCGAGGACGGGGACATGGAGGGCGGGATGTTCCAGAAGGACGGCAAGACCGTCGCCGGTCTGGGCAAGCTGTCCGAGGAGGGCGCTCGCTCGGCCTGGATGATCTACTACTGCGTCACCGACGCGGATGCCACCACCCAGGCGGTGGAGGGCGCGGGCGGCACGGTCCGGGTGCCCCCGAGAGACCTCGGTGAGTGGGGGCGGATGGCGCAGTACACCGACCCGTCGGGCGGCCAGTTCGCGGTCTGGCAGCCAGGGAAGAACGCGGGCTTCGAGCTGGCCGACGTACCGGGTTCCCTGTCCTGGACCGAGCTGTACACGAGCGACGCCGCGGCCGCGAAGGAGTTCTACGGAGGGGTCTTCGGCTGGCGGTTCAGTGACACGGAAATGCCGGGCGGCGGGGGCACGTACACCCTCATCACACCGGCCGGGCTTCCCGAGGAACGTATGCAGGGCGGCCTGATGCAGGTCCGCGAGGAGGACCTCGCCCTGGCGGGCGGGCAGGCGTACTGGCACCCGGTGTTCGCCGTCGCCGACTGTGACGCCGCGGTGGCCGCGGTCACCGGGGGCGGCGGCAGCGTGCAGATGGGACCGATGGACGCGGAGGGCGTCGGCCGGCTCGCCGTCTGCCTCGACCCGTCCGACGCCGACTTCGTGGTGCTCACCCCGACCTCCCCGAGCTGAGCGCTCCCCCTCCCGCATGGGGTCGGGGCCGCGGGTCGCGGGTCCCGGCGGGACGTGCAGCTGTGCTGCCGGGTCCGGTGGCCTGTATATTCCTTGACACGAATATTCGTCATCGGGAATACTTGCTGCCATGGACGCCATGGACGCACTCCTCGCCGCACTGGCCGACCCGGCCCGCCGGCGGCTCGTGAGCCTGCTGGCCGAGCGGCCCCGCCCGGTGGGTGTTCTCGCCCAGCTCGCCGACGCACGCCAACCGCAGACGACCAAGCACCTGCAGACCCTTGAGCGGGTCGGCGTCGTGACCTCCCGGCGCACCGGTCAGCGCCGGATCTATGCGCTCCGGCCCGGCCCCCTCCGCGAGCTGGCGGCCGCGCTGAGCCGGCTCGCGGATGCCGCGGACCAGGTCAGTGGCACGGACACGCCGTACGACCGCTACGGGCTCAGCGTCCACACGGAGCGGCTCGCCGCGCAGGAGCCGGGGTGGGCCGACGGCCGCTCCTTCACGTTCCACCGGTCACTGGCGGAACGCCCCGAACTCGTCTGGCGCCACCTGACAGAGGCCGCGCTGCTCGCGCGCTGGTGGACCCCCGAAGACCTCCGCGTCTCGGAACTCGTCTTCGAGGCACGGCCCGGTGGGCGGATCGTCCAGGAGTACCGCGATGCCGAGGACGACGGAGGCTCCGACCCGGTCGCCGGGCGCGCGGAGGGCGTCGTCGTCGACGTAAGCCCTGGTGAGCGCCTCGCCTACCGGCTCTCCCCGCTGCTTCCCGACGGCCGCCTCGCGTTCACCGCCCACGTCGACATGGGCCTGCGGCCCACCGGCACGGGCACGGACCTCGACGTCCACTGGCGAATGACCGACAGCACCGTCGAGTCCGCGGACTTCGTCGCGGGCATCGAGATCGGCTTCGGCCAGAGCCTCGACAAGCTCGCGGCGACCCTCGCCACGGACCCGCACGACAGCGACACCGACACCAACGGCACAGACACCAAGAGCACTGACAGTGCGGGCGGCGCAGCCCGCACCGACACAGGGAGCGCGACATGACAGAGCAGATCGCCGGCCGTCGAGTGGTCACCAACATGGCCCTCTCCCTCGACGGTCGCTACGCCGCACCGGACAACCCCGTGGACATGGGCTGGGTGATGCCGTACGCCGTGACCGACGTCGCCCGCGACCACCTGACCAGCCTCTGGGAGCCGGCCACGACGGCCCTGCTCGGGCGGGTCAACGCCGAGGGTTTCCTCGGTTTCTGGCCCACCGTCATCGGTATGGAGGGCGCCGACCCGCGCGACGAGGGCTTCGCGAAGTGGCTGGTCGACACCGACAAGGTGGTTCTCTCCTCGACCCTCGACAAGGCGCCGTGGGAGCGCACGACGGTCGTCGACAAGCCGGCCGCAGAGGTCGTCGCGGACCTCAGGGCCACCGAGGGCGGCGACATTCTCGTGCTCTCCAGCGCGAGCGTGGTCAAGGCGCTGCTGGCGGCCGACGAGGTCGACCGGCTGGCGCTCACGGTCTTCCCGGTCTTCCTCGGCGGCGGGCCACGCCTCTTCGACGACGGCCTGCCCGCGCAGCGGTGGACGCTCGTCAGCCAGACCGCGGGCGAGCACGGCACGTTGGCCCTCGTCTACGACCGGGTCCGCTGAGTTCCCGCGGAGCCGCCGCTCGGGAAGGTCTCAGGGGTGGGTGGGGCGCACGCCCCAGTCGAGGCGCAGCACGGCGAGGTCGTCGGAGTGGCGTCCGGCGTTCAACTCGTGGGTCTCCTTGATGAGGAGGTCGACATGGGCGGCAGGGTCCGCCGACGGCAGGGTTCCGATCAGCGTGAGCAGTCCCTCGACGCCGAGCCGTTCGTTCGTCGCCCCGTTGTGCCCCTCGGTGAGGCCGTCGGTGTACAGGGTCAGGGCTCCCGTGGCCGGGAGCGGTATGACAGTGGAGGGCCAGCTGTGCAGCCCGGGAACGATACCCAGGGCGATGCCGTGCGCTGCGGTCAGTTCCCGGGTTCCGTCGACCGTGGTGAGGAGGGGCTCGTGATGTCCCGCGAGGTGGAGGGTGGCGGTCGCGGTGTCCTGGTCGAGGGTGAGGAGGGTGCAGGTGGCGAACAGCTGCTGGTCGCCGCGTTCGGCGATCAGGATGCGTTCCATCAGATGCAGCAGGTCCTCGCCGCGATGTCCGCCGAGAACGAGGGAACGCCAGGCGATGCGCAGGCAGACACCGAGCGCGGCGGCGTCCGGGCCGTGGCCGCTGACGTCACCGACGACGGCGTGCAGCAGTCCGTCGTCTCCCTCCACCACGTCGAGGAAGTCCCCGCCGAGCAGGGCCATCGCGGCGCCGGGCAGGTAGCGGGAGGTCACTCGCACGGTGGAGGTGTCGAGCATCGGCTGGGGCAGCAGGCCGCGTTCCAGGCGGGCGTTCTCCTCCGCCCGCAGGCGGGTGGCCTGGGCTTCGGCGCTTGCGCGCTCGGTCTGGCTGCGGTAGACGGCGTAGCGCACCGTCCGGTGCAGCAGGTCCGCTTCGACCTTGCCCTTGACCAGGTAGTCCTGGGCTCCGGCGGCCATGGCGTCGGTGCCCGCCTGGGCCTCGGCCAGCCCGGTCAGGACGATGACGGCGGTGTGCGGGGCCAGGGCTCGCACGGCGGCGACCGCGTCGATGCCCGACACATCGGGGAGGTGCAGGTCGAGGAGGACGCAGTCGATCGGGGCGCCGGCCAGTTCGGTGCGAGCCTCGGCCAGGGTGGTGCGGGTCGTCAGTTCGAACCGCAGCCCCGTGTCGTACAGAAGCTCCTCGACGAGCAGGGCGTCGCCCTGGTCGTCCTCGATGAGAAGGATGCGGTACATCGGCGCGTCGGGCGCCGCTTCGGGGCCGGTCGTCATCGCTGTGGTCATCGTGTCTGCTCGGTGCCGGCCCGGTCGGCCTGCGGCAGGGTGGACGGGCCTGGGTCCGCCGGCGGCTCGGGTGCCAGGGTGAAGGTGATGCGGGCGCCGGCCTGGTAGGCGGTGTCGACGCCGATGGTGCCGCCGTGGAATTCGACGATCTTCTTGCACATCGCGAGGCCGATGCCGCTGCCGGAATAGGCGTCCTTGGTGTGCAGCCGTTGGAAGATCACGAAGACCTTGTCGGCGTATTCCGGAGCGATGCCGATGCCGTTGTCGGTGACGGTGAACCGCCACAGTTCGTCTTCCCGGGCCGCCGTGACATGGATCTTCGGTGCTTCGCCGGGGCGGCGGAACTTGACGGCGTTGCCGATCAGGTTCTGCCAGAGCATGCCCATCTGGGTGGGGTCGGCGACCAGGGTCGGCAGCGGATCGTGGGTGACCGTCGCTCCGGCCTCCTCGATGCCGACGCTCAGCGCGGACAGGGTCCGCTCCAGCACCGTGTCCAGGTCGACGCTCTGGTGGGTGTTGTGCATCCGTCCGACCCGGGAGAAGTCGAGCAGGTCGTTGATGAGGACCTGCATACGGTTCGCGCCGTCGACCGCGAAGTCGATGTACTGGTCGGCCCGGGTGTCGAGTTGCCCGCCGTAGCGCCGTTGGAGGAGCTGGGTGAAGCTGGAGACCTTGCGCAGCGGCTCCTGGAGGTCGTGGGAGGCGACATACGCGAACTGCTCCAACTCCGCGTTGGAGCGCTGAAGGTCCGCGGCCTGCGCGTCGAGACGCTGACGCGCCTCCTCGCTGAAGGCGAGTTCCCGTACGAGGCGGCGGCGCATGAACTCGATCTCACCGCTGAGGCGCCGCAGGTCGGCGGGGCCGGTCGGGGAGATGGGGTGGTCGAAGTCACCGTCGGCGATGGTGCGGGCGTCCGCGCCGAGCTGATCCAGCGGCCGGGTGATGCCGCGGCGCAGTCCTTC
The DNA here is from genome assembly GCF_042880655.1 of Streptomyces sp. NPDC058295. Taxonomy (NCBI): domain Bacteria; kingdom Bacillati; phylum Actinomycetota; class Actinomycetes; order Kitasatosporales; family Streptomycetaceae; genus Streptomyces; species Streptomyces sp. NPDC058295. The sequence continues at coordinate 73,871 of NZ_JBHVYO010000007.1, read as the reverse complement.
GAAGACGAAAGCGGTGAGGACGACGACGAGCACCGCGGCGGCGCCGAACACCACGTTCCGCAGGGCCATCGTGGCCATCAGGTCGTCCCGCGCCCGGACGCGCTCCGCGCGCAGCCGTTCCTGCTGCGCGCTCAGGGCGGCACGTACGTCGTCGAAGGTCTTCTTGCCCTCCGCCGCCCGTTCGGTGGCCAGCGGTGAGGGTGAGCCGGCCGGCGCGGCGGCGATCGGCCGCGCGATCCTCTCCTGCCACGTGGTCAACGCGGCCTGTACGGCCTTCAGGTCGTCCAGGCCGGCCCGGTCGCCGGCGAGCAGCCCGGTGAGCTGCGCGATGCTCGTCTTCTGCTCGGCCAGGCCCTCCTGGTAGGGAGTGATGAAGTCCGCCGTGCCGGTGATCCCGTAGCCGCGGATCCCGGTCTCCTGGTCGAGAAGAGCCGACTCCAGCCGGATCGCCGTGGTCAGCGCGGGGGACCGCACGTCGACGAGGTCCCTGCTGATCGACTCGGTCCGTGCCAGGACCCAGGCTCCCGTGCTACCGAGAAGAGCCAGAACCGCCAGGGACATGGCCGCCCCCACGCGGAGCCACCGCCGGGTCGTCCACGTGGAAAGCCACCGCGTACGCGGTGGTCTCTCACTGCCGGTCATTCTGTGGACTCCTCGCTGCGAACATTTGCCCGAAGGCAACGGTCTGCACACTCTAGACGGCGACAACGCTTGTTGTCGCGAGCTCCTCCCGGACCATAGAGTGCCAGGTATGCCAGGCAAGAACTTCGGTCTGCGGACCGGTCCGCAGGAGACGGCCGTCATCGCGGACGCCGCGGTCGGCAAACTTGCCCAGCGCCTTGCCCACCGGCTGCTGGAAGGCCCCCCGGACCCGGCACCGGACGACCCGGCCCATGCCCTGGCCCTGCTCCACCTGCTGGACCAACTCCAACAGGCCGCCGAACGGCTCCAGCGGGAAGCAGCCGTGGCTGCCGCCCGCGCGGGAGCGGGCTACCCGCAGCTCGGCGCCGCCTGCGGCCTGACCCGCCAAGGCGCCCGGCGTCGCTGGCCGGGGCTCTTTCACCACTCTGACGAGACACCCACGGAGCATCCGATGATGACCACCCCCGCCCGCCCGTTCGACGTCCTGCTCGTCGAGGACGACGCCGCCGACGCGATGCTCATCGAGGAAGCCCTCTCCGAGCGTGGAGCGCGCAACCTGGTCCAGGTCACCGACGGGGTCGCCGCTCTGGAGCACCTGCGCACCCCCGGCAACCCGCGGCCCGACCTCATCGTCCTCGACCTGAACATGCCGCGCATGAACGGCCGCGAGCTGCTGAAGGTCCTCAAGAGCGACGAAGACCTCCAGACCATCCCCGTGGTCGTCCTCACCACGTCCACGGCCCCCGGAGATGTGACCGACGCGTACAGCAGCCACGCCAACGCCTACGTGACCAAGCCCGTCAACCTGGACGAGTTCGAACAGGCCGTCCAGAGCATCGACGCCTTCTACCTCGACACCGCCACCCGGCCCCGCCCCTGAAGCAGCCGAACCCCCACCACGCCCGCCCCTCGGAATCTCGGGTGCGGGCGGGCGGCGCGGTGGTGTGTCATCGGGGATATGGCGATGGTGCTGGGCAAGCCGGAAGCCGACGGGCTGAGGGCGGCCGTGGGCGTGCTGCGGGAGTGGCAGTACGACGGGGCGCCGACGCAACTGCATCCGGGGGACCTGGGCTGGTTCTGGCGGTTCGGAGCCGAGGCGACGGCCGCGGCGGTCCGGACCTGGAGCCGGGACGGCCGGATTCTCGCCGTCGGGCTGCTGGACGAGCCCCGGCTGGTACGGCTGACGATCGCCCCCGACGCCCGGCGGGACGAGGAGCTGGCCCAGCGGCTCCTCGAGGACCTGGCCGAGCCCGAGCACGGCGTACTGCCTGCGGGCAAGGTGTCCGTCGAGGCGCCGATGGACGCACTGCTCCAAGATCTGCTGCTCGAGCACGGCTGGAACGCCGACGAGCCTTGGACGCCCCTGCGCCGTGACCTCACGCGCCCGGTGAAGGACCCAGGCCTACGGATCGAGGTGACCGGGCCGGAGCAGGCGCGGGCCCGGACCGCCGTCCAGCGGGCAGCGTTCGACAGGTCGACGTTCACGGACGAGCACTGGCACGCGATGGCGGCCGGACCGCCGTACGCCGACGCCCGGTGTCTGCTCGGGTACGACGCCCAGGGCGACGCGGTGGCGGCGGTGACGGTGTGGTCGGCCGGTCCGGGCAAGCCCGGGTTGCTCGAGCCGATGGGCGTGCACCGGGAACATCGCGGTCACGGCCACGGCAAGGCGATCACCGTCGCCGCGGCGGCCGCGCTCCGCGAACTCGGCTCGTCGAGCGCGATCGTCTGCACCCCGAGCGCGAATGCGGGCGCCGTCGCCACCTACCGGGCGGCCGGCTTCCGGCAACTGGCCGAGACCCGGGATCTGTCCCGGGACGCCTGAGCCGCAGCTCACCACCGTCTGCCGCGGCACCGGGGGAGACCCGCCGGTCAGCTCGCTGGATCTCTCCGCGACGGAATCCTTCTCGGCGACGAAAACTTTCGGTACGCGGCGGAGAAATTGACAGGAAGCAGCGCGCCGCGCCTACTCGATCGTGATCGTCTTAGCTCCGCCGCTGAACCGACCTGACCGGCTCCGCCGACGCCTGTGGCGGGTCACACCAGTGAAAGGACTCGATGAGGGTGTCGAGCAAGTCAGAGAAGGCCGAGACCGTCGACAACCCGGTGATTCCGGGCTTCCATTCCGATCCGACCGTATGCAAGGTCGGGGAGGACTACTACCTGGCCTGCTCCAGCTTCGAGTACTTCCCGGGAGTACCGGTCTTCCACAGCCGGGACCTGGTGCACTGGACGCAACTCGGCAACGCCCTCGACCGGCCGAGTCAGCTGCGCCTGCCGCTCGACACCCCGTCCTCGGGCGGCATCTACGCCCCCACGCTCCGCCACCACGACGGCCGCTTCTGGCTGATCGTCACGAATGTGAGCGCCGACGGCAATCTGCTGTTCACGGCCACCGACCCGGCCGGCCCCTGGTCCGATCCCGTCCGGCTGCCCGGAGTGCACGGCATCGACCCGGACCTCGCCTGGGACGAGGACGGCACCTGCTGGTGCACCACCGCCGGAGTCGGCCAGATCCGCATCGATCCCCACACCGGGGAGACCTTCGGCCCGCAGCGCCGGCTCTGGTCCGGCAGCCCCGGTGCCAAGGCCCCGGAGGCACCGCACCTCTACCGGATCGGCGACTACTGGTACCTGCTCATCGCCGAAGGCGGCACCGAGCGCTGCCACAGCGTCTCCGTCGCCCGCGGTCGCACACCCGCCGGCCCGTTCGAGCCGTGCCCGGCCAACCCGATCCTGACCCACCGGGGCACCGACCATCCCATCCAGAACACCGGTCATGCGGACCTGGTGCAGGGACCCGACGACTCGTGGTGGATGGTGCTCCTCGGCGTGCGGCCGGGCGGTGGCACCCCGGGGTGGCATGTACTCGGCCGGGAGACGTTTCTGGTGCCGGTCGACTGGGTGGACGGCTGGCCGGTCGTCGGCGAACTGTCGACCTCGATGCCCGCACCCCCCTGGCCGTTGCTGCCGCAGCCTGCGGTGCCGGACCGGGACGATTTCGAGCTGAGTGAACTCGCCCCGTTCTGGGTCTCGTTGAGGCACCGGTCGCCGGAGGTGTGCACGACGAAGGAGAAGCCCGGCTGGCTCACCCTGCGTGCCCGCGGCGGATCGCTCGACGACACCGACGTGACGTTCGTCGGCCGGCGCCAGCAACACATGTCGTGCCGCGTGCGCGCCCTGGTCGACGTGGCGGACGGCCGCGGGGGCCTGGCCGTCCGCCTTGACGAGCAGCATCACTATGACATCGAGGCCTCGTCAGGTGAGGTGCGGGTGCGGGCCCGTATCGGTCCCTCGAACACCGTGGTGGCGTCCCGGCCGACGCCCCCGGGTCCCGTGGTCCTCCGCGTCGAGGTGGCCGCCGTGCACGCCGTGCGCGATGCCCGCACCGGCCCGGACACCGTCACGTTCGGCATCGAGGAGCCGGACGGCACCTTCGTCGAACTGGCCTCACTGGACGGGAAGTACCTCTCCACGGAGGTCGCCGGCGGCTTCACCGGCCGGGTGATCGGCATGTTCGCGGGCTCCGGCGCCGTCCACTTCGACTGGTTCGCGTACGAGCCGGTCGATCGCTGACCCGCCCCGGGTCCGAGGCCCCTCAAGCGAGGAGTTCGTGCAGGAGCAGGTCCGCGCCCAGAGGGACGGACAGCGCTCGTCCGGCGAGGTCGGCGGGAACCTCGGGGTGTTCGGGGTTGACCCGGACGAGTCGGGCCCGAGGCGTTCGGCGCACCGGGTTCTCCATGGGCCGGCGGATCACGCCGGGGGTGTTGAATCCGAGGTGCAGCAGTGACTGTCTTCCTTGTCGGCGGTTGCGCGGGGGTGATGTGTTCAAACATGCCGACATGGAAGGGTCGCCGTCACCTTTTGACGACCTCTGATGGTCAAAAAACGACATCGCTTCGATCCGCGGCGCCGGTGGTGTCGACGGAGGGTCCTCGCGCCGGTCAGCCCTGGCTCGCGCGGATGACGTCGGCGAGCGGGGTGGCGGGGCGGCCGGTGAGGCGGGGCACGGCCTCGCCGACCCCGTCGAGCTCACCGGCGGCGACGGCCGTGTAGGTCGACACCCAGGCGTCGAGCTGCCAGCTCGGGGCGCCGTAGGAGGCGCGGGAGGCGTACGCCTCCTCGACCGTCTCGGGCAGATAGGTGACGGTGCGGCCCTGCGTCTCGGACAGGATCACCGCGGCCTCGGCGAAGCTCAGGGAGTCGGGCCCGGTCAGGTCGTAGACGCGGCCGGCGTGCTCGGCCGGGCGGGTCAGTACGGCGGTGGCGGCGTCGGCGACGTCGTCCTGCGAGACGAACGCGGCACGTCCGTGCCCGGCCGGACCACGGATGACACCGTCCTCACCGGCCAGGTCGGGGACGAACTCCGCGTAGAGGTTGTCGCGCAGGAACGTGTACGACAGGCCGCGCGCACGGATGTGTTCCTCGGTGTGGAAGTGGTCGCGGGCGAGGGTGAAGGTGGCGTCCGGCGCGGCGCCGAAGAAGGAGAGGTACACGAGGTGCTCGACGCCCGCCTCCGCAGCGGCGTCCACGAACGTCTTGTGCTGGAGGAGCCGGTCGGGGCTCTCCGAGGCGGACACCATGAACACGGTCCTCGCGCCGTCCAGACCGCGCAGGACGGCGTCGTGGTCGCCGAAATCGCCCTGGACCGGCGTGGCGTCGGGCAGTTCGGGCGCCCGCTCGGGGTTGCGGACCAGCATCCGCTGGGCCACTCCCCGCGCGGCCAGCCGACGGGCGACACGACCGCCGAGTCGGCCCGTGGCTCCGGTGACCACCAGGGTCGGTCGAGGTGATCCGGTCATGCTGACATCACTTCCGTCAGGTCGGTGTGGGTGGTTGACGCCGGTGTATTGAAACCGGAGTCGCGCCCCTCGACGAGCAGGCGCGCACCGTGGGCGCGTCGCGCCGGAAGAGGGCGACGCCGACGATGGCGACCGGGCGCCCTGCTCCTGCTTCACGCTTGACGAGTGACGCTGGAGACCTCGTCCTACGACGTGAGGCGGGACGAGCCGCTCATGGGCCCGGTCGGCCGCCCAGTCCATGCGCGCGCGATCGGCGTCCCTCCGCAGCGCGGCAGAACCTCGCGCGGCAGAACCTCCCCGGTCCGCCACCTCGTCACTGGTCTCACGGACAGCGCGTCGACCGGGTCCGGGACCGAGGAGTTGGCCGAGATCGTTCTCGCGAACCACACAGTGGACTGGGGGTGTTGGCATCGGCTTTGTTCGGTGGACTATGTTGCGGACATGATTACCGGGACGGCATCGCGCCACACACGGATGGGTGACCCGGTGCTCCTCTGAGCGCCGTGCGGGCCGGTGCGGGCCCGCTGTTCGATCGAGGACCTCGCGCTGCTGCGCGGGCTCCGCCTCCGTCGTGTTGATCACATGCTCGACACATCAACCACGACAGGAGAACTCATGCCCACCAAGACGCTGCACATTCCCACCGCGGACGGCCGGGCCGACGCTTTCGCCGCCTTCCCCGACCGCGGCGAGCGGCACCCAGGGGTGCTGATGTACGCGGACGGCTTCGGCATCCGGCCCGTGCTGCGGGAGATGGCCCGCGAACTGGCCGCGCACGGGTACTACGTGCTCGTCCCCAACCTCTTCTACCGGCACGGCCCGGCACCGGTGATCGAACTCCCCGAGTACATCGGAGACGAGGCCCGGCCCGCGGTCTTCGCCCAGGTGATGCCCTTGATCGAGGCGCACACCGCGGAACGGGTCCTGCGCGACGCCGACGCCTACCTCAGGTTCCTCACCACCCAGCCCGAGGTCGCCGCCGGACCGGTCGCGGTGACCGGCTACTGCATAGGCGGCCTCCTGGCGATGCGTACTGCCGCGGCCCACCCCGGCCAGGTGGCCGCCGTCGCCGCATTCCACGGCCCCGTGAGCGTCGACGGGCCCGACCTCTTCTCCAAGCTCACCGCCCAGGTCCACCTCGGCCACGCCGAAGGCGACATGACCCCCGAGGCCCTCGACGAGCTCAACCAGGCCCTGGATGCCGCGGGCGTCGGCCACACCTCCGAGATCTACCCCGGCACCGTCCACGGCTTCACCATGTCCGACACCGACGCTTTCAGCGCCTCCGGGCTGCAGCGCCACTGGGATCGCCTGCTCCCTCTCCTGGACCACACCCTGGCCGACAGTTGAGGTTGCAGCTCGGAAACCAAACCGGTCGTGGTCGGTCCGGGTGACAGCTGCCTGTTGAAGTCCGGCTCCAGCTGAAAGCCGTCGGCGGTCCCGCTCTCCCTTTCGAGCGCGGGACCGCCGACAGGACCTTTCCGAGTGCCGGGCACTAGAAGAAATTCACGACGACGGAGATGATCTGGATAATAGTCCAGACCGTCACCTTGAAACTCTCGATGGCGATGAGCGTGCGCCAGTATTGGTCTTCGGGTTTCATCGGAGTTCCGCTCGGCATGTGACTCTCCCCTTCATTCCCCACCCCGATGCGTCGGGGATCCTGGTAAAAGGAGAAGGCATTTGAGGGGGTGTCCAGAAGATGGGCGGACGAAGAGGTGGCGTCGGCGGACGAATGAAGCCGTTTCAGGACGCGCCCTTTTCGCCGCACAGCGGCTGACCTAGACTGCCGTCGGACAGGTGCGGACAGGTGCGGACACTGGGTGGTTCAGTGATCGAGCGACTTGACACAGCGGATGTGGACCACGAACTCTCCACCGTGACGACCCGTCTCGAGCTGGCGGCCCTGCTTCGTGTCGTCCACCTCCGTGCGGATCACCCCTCCCTGCGCGAGCTGGAGTTACGCACCCGCAACGCGCCTGTCCGACTCTCCAGATCGACGACGTCGGACATGCTCGCCGGTCGACGGTTCCCGAGGAAAGCCGTGCTGCTCGCCTTCCTCGGTCAGTGCGGCATCAGCCGGACCGCTCCGTGGGAGCGGGCCTGGGAACGCCTCGCCACCATCGAAGGTCCTCCGGCGAACATCGACGTCCAGGCGGTCCGACAACAATGCGCACGGCTGCTCGAAGCAGCCCGCCGGCAAGCGGACGAGATCATTGCCGACGCGCGGAGGCAGGCCGAGGCGATTGTCAATGCGGCCTGGGCGAACCGGTCTTCGTGTGAATCGACCCCTTTGGCGGAGGTGACGAGGGACCCGGTGACCGTGCGTATGAGCATCGCTGAAATCCGTCGCCAGAATCCACTCGTCTACGCGACTCCAGCCGCTCTCGGCAACACCTTCGGTAAAAGCCGTGAATATCACCGGCAGGGCTGCCGCAGGACCGAGACCGTCAAATTGACGGCTGTGACACTGAGCGAGGCGCGCGTGAAGGGGCTACGTCGATGTCCTGAATGCAGGCCCGACGGTGCCCCGGCGCAATCCGCCGAACGCAACGGCGTGGAACCGGAGCGTTCATGACCGCGGGTGATGTCGGCGGAACCGATGTGAGCCGGATCTTCGAACGCGCGCTGCTACGCATCGATCAGGACATCGCCCAGGTGTCGGCCGACCTTCAAGAGGCGCACCACTACATCTACAGCCGTTTCGTCCAGCGTCCCGAGGCCAGCGGCTGGCCCCAATTCCTGGACGAATCGGGTCCCCCGACCGCCACGGGAACCGCGTGCGTGGCGTCGTCGCTCATCCGCATGGGGGTCAAGCGCCAGGATGTCCACCTGATCGAGGCGACCGACCTGCTGTGCAGCGAGCAGTGTGCCGACGGCGGCTGGTCCAAGCCGGGGTTCGCCGATCACCTGAGCCTCACTCTGGTCACCTGCCTGTCCCTGCACGCTCTCGCGGCGCTCGGCCTCTTCAGTGGACACCCGGTGGTCGACGAGGGCCTGATGTGGCTCAGTCGCGCGCAGAACGACGACGGCGGGTGGGGTTGTCTGGCCTCCGACGACCTGAGTGACGTCACGGCCACGGCCTACGCGTTGAGAGCGCTGGACATGAGCCATGCATCGGCGTCCCCTCTCCGACAGGTGCGAGAACGAGGTGCCGACTGGCTCGTCCGCCAGCAGAACGACGACGGTGGCTGGGGCATCCGGCACGGCGAGCGCTCGACGGCCGCCCACACGGCACACGCGGTGGAGGGCATGCAGGCCGCCCACATGCCATGGGCCTGTGCCGCCGCCCTCGACGACGCCAGGGAGTGGCTCCTCGCGACGCTTCCGCAGGCGCCCCTGGTCCCGTGGATCGAGCACTACCAGCTACCCGCCTCCATCGCCTCAGGGTTGCCCCGCCGCCTGCATTCGGCCCGCCTCCGCTGGACCCACCTGCCGGCCGAGAGATCACTGATCGCCTTACTGGGACTGGGAGTCGACGTTCACCACCCCACGGTGCGCCGGCTCGTCGACGACCTGGCCGAACGGCACGAGAAGGAACTCTGCTGGCAGGTCCCCGGCGTCCCGGCCGTATCGGCCTCGTGGGCGGTGCTCGAGGCGGTCAACGCGCTCAGCCGCTACCTGGACGCGGTCGAAGCATCCCGCTGGCGGACTGTCTGCCAAGCGTTGACGGGCAGCGTCATCCCGCGTATCGCGGAGCTGGAGCAGGCTCAGGAAGAATTACGCCTGCGCACCGACGTGCTCGCGACACCACCCGTTGACGAGGGCCGTCGCGCATGGACGGCCTTGTTGTCCCCGCGCGTGCTCGCGCTCGAACTGACCGCCGTCGCCCTGGGCGGCGGTCTCGTCGCCGCCCTGGGGAGGGTGATCGGAGGGGACACCGAAGCCCTCGTGTTCGCCTGGGGCGCCTGGGTCGTGGCGATCCCGCTGTTCATCATGGCCGCACGACGAGGATGAACATGCAGGAGATCTCGTATCCCGAACAGATCGATCCGCGCCTGCACATCTACCCCTCTCAGGAAGCCGATCGCCTGAAGAGCCGTCTCCTCGAGCACCATGAGACGGGCATTCTCGGTGCGATCGGCAGGGAGCTGTTCCTTCGTATGGACACCGCGGGTCTGGTGCCGATCTTCGTTCTGCGGGGCGGGCTCGCCCTCAGGGACGCCTACGCAGAGGCCGCGGGCTTCGGGCCGACCGGAGTGATCGTCCCGTGGCGGGCGCGGCACACCGAGGAACCGACGGTCCGTTACGCCTCCCTGCCTGTGGTGCCCGGCGCTCGGTACGCGCTGGTGGACACACTCGTCGCTTCGGGCCGCACGATCACCGCGTGTCTCCACGCCTTGCGGGTCCGGGTTCCAGGAGCCCGGGTGGACGTCGTCGCACCCTTCCTCGCCACCGCCGGCCGGGAACGCATCATCGCCGACGCGGCCGACACCCACCTCCACTGCGTATGGCACGCGGAGGACGTCGACGGCGACGGTCGCATGGTCGGCCCGGGATTCGACGTCGGGGACCTGGTCCTCGGGTGGAACGGTCGGCATCTCGTCTGGAGCGGTGAAAGGGGCGAACATGCTTGACGGGCTCGCTCACTGGGAACGAACCCGGGCCCCCCTCACCGGCGCGGCGATCCTGAAGGGGCTCGGCGTCACCGGGTCACAGACGATGTCCGGCGTGGCACTCGATGTGGGGTGCGGCTCAGCCGCTGTGGCACGGCAGTTGAGCGATCGCTTCGACCGCGTGATCGGGCTCGACATCGATCACGCCCTACTGCGCCGCGCGAGGGTTCCCGAGGTTCCCTTGATCACGGCGGACGCGGCGACGCTGCCGTTCGCCACAGAAAGCATCGATTATGTCTTCAGCTACGGAGCGCTGCACCACACCGATCCGGAGCAATCGCTGGCGGAAATCGTTCGGGTCACCTCTCCCGGCGGACGGATCGTTCTCATCGATTTCTCCGCGACGGATGTGCCCCGACAACGCCGGATGGGATACAGCTGGCGGGTCGTCAAAACATTCCGCAACTATCGAGGTCGCCTCGGTGCCGTCGCGGCGCTGCGGATCGTACTGTTCCGTCTGGGTCCGCGGTGGAGATCTCATCTTCGCGCGGACGTCTTTCTGAGCGAGCGGGATTTCGTATCCGTTTACGGCTCGCTCCTGCCCGGTGCACGCTTCTCCCACGAGGAAGGCCGAATGACCGTGACATGGAGCAAGCCCCATGCCCTTTGAGGAAATGACTTCGACCGCGCGCCCGCGCATCGCCGTCGGCTCGACCAACCAGGCCAAGATCGACGCGATCCGGGAGGGCTTCACCCAGCTGCTCGGACCCGTCCTGGTCGAAGGCGTGGCGATCGCGGGCGCCCCGGAGCAGCCCCGCGGTGACGACGAGACGCGCAGGGGTGCCGAGTTCCGCGCCGAGGCGGTGCGGAAGGCACTTCCGCAAGCTGACTTCTGGGTGGGACTGGAGGGGGGAGTCGAGACGGTCGACGGCACGCTCATGGTCATGGCCTGGGTCGTCATCACCACCGCCGACCAGGTCGGACTCAGCAGAAGCTCCACCTACCAACTGCCCCCTTCGGCCGCCGCCGTTCTCACGGCCGGCGGCTCTCTCGGCGATGTCTCGGCAGCCGTGGGAGGCGACGACTGGCGGACGTGCGGCTTGGTGGCCTGGCTGTCCACCGGGCTGATCACCAGAGGCTCTCTCTATGTACAACCGGTGACCCTTGCGCTTCTCCCGTTCCTCGGCCCCTGGTCCGAGGCGCGGGAAAGCCTCGCCTCGCACTTCGATGTCTCGCGGTGACGGCGTGGGGCTCCTGGTCGTGGGGGACATCGCGGTCGACGTACTGGTGACGCCCGATGAGGATCTGCGCGAAGGGGGATACACCGAGGGGGCGGTTCTTCTCACTCCGGGAGGCTCCGGCTTCAACCTCGCCCGGGCGGGCACGGAGAACGGGTTCTCGCCCGTTTCGCTGGTCTGTGGCCTGGGCGACCCCAAATCCTTCCCGGCCCGGTTTCTGGCCGAGGAACTGCAATCGCTCGGCATCGACCTGATCAGCGACAAGAACACCGTCGAGCAGACTGGGGCGGTACTCGTCGGTTACCTTCCGGACGGCTCGCGCGCCATGGTGGCGGCGCCGAACGCCAATCGGAGCGCCCTCACCGAACACGCGGTCACCCTGGCAGGCGCCGTGCGAGCCCCGTTCGTCCTTGTCTCGGGATACATGCTGTTCCGCGCATCGACGCGGGAGGGCACTCTGGAGATCATGCACCGGGCCGCGGCACGTGGCGCCAGGGTGGCCCTCGATATCGTCCCGCATTCGGTGAACCGCCGGCTGCGGCTGGAGGAACTGCGGTCGCTGCTCGGCCCGGTGGATTTTCTGGCAGGCGAGCACAAGACGTTCGCGGCTTTCGGAGCCTCACCGGAACTTCTGCTCGACGACGTCCGCGGAGTGCTCATGCACACCCTCGGCGACCGCTACCACGTCCACACCCGCTCAGGCATCGTGGAGGGCGATTTTCCCCGCCCGTCGGACGCCCTCGAACGGCGCGGACTGACCGACAGACTTCTGGTGTCGACACTGCGCGAGCACTTCATCTCGCTATGACGTCGTGCGGAACATCCAGCGCATTCGGTTCGGAGCTTTCCGACGAGGCCTCCGGTCGCGCCCAGCGGCACCAGGTCCGTACCGGCCGTCGCCACGCCCTTCACGGAGTCCATGGTCAGGCGGCAGAACGCGGCCCCGCCGCCGTCGAACAGGAACAGGAACAGGAACAGGAACCAGAGTGTGGACGGCTTCGACAGGAAGGCCTTGATGTTCGGCTTGTTCGCGATGCGGGAGCCCGCCGGCAGCGAACCCATGATGTAGCGCCTGTGGCCCGCCGCACCACCTGCCGCTCCGCACAGCGGGGAATTCGGTGGCGTCCTGTGAGGTGAGCCGTTAACTTCCGCCTGAACGCGGTGGGTTACGAGGCGCGACCGTGAGGGGAGCCACGTATGGAGACCGAGGGCGCGCGACCCGACCGTCTGGGTCCACTGCTCGACCAGTTCGACCAGGCCAGGGAGATGGCCCAGGTGCGGCTGACAGGGCTCGGCGACGAGGAGTATCTGTGGGAGCCGGTGCCCGGTTGCTGGTCGCTCCGGCGCCGGGGCGAGGCGGCGACGCCCAGGGCGTTCGGGCCAGGGGAGTGGGTGCTCGACCTGGGTGCCGCGGACATCCCGGCGAACGAGTACGCCGAGGTCGCCCGGCAGGCCGCCGACGGCATGTCCGTCGCCAAGATCGCCGAGGACTGGAGCGTGAGTGTCGAGCGGGTCGAGCAGATCCTCGCCCACACCGGCGCCCCGGAGCCCGACGCGACGCCGATCACGACCATCGCGTGGCGGCTGGGGCACCTGCACTTCGAGTTCGCGGGCATGTGGGAGTGGACCTTCGGTGAACGGCGGCAGGACCCGAAGCTGATGGTCGACTTCACGCCCGCCGCCGCCCCGACACTGGAGCGGTTCTGGGCGGTGATCGACCGCTGGCGGGACGGCGTCGCCGGCGTCACCGACCAGCAGCTCGACACGGTCGGGTTCTCGCGGTACCCGTACAGCAACGACCGCGACTACCCGTACATCGGTGTGCTCGCGTCGGCCAACCTCGAATTCATCCACCACATGGCTGAGATCGCGTTGCTCCGCGACCTGTGGCGGTCCCGCTTCACCACCTCCGGCTAGGCCGGGCAGCCCGGCGCACACCTCCGGCTGGGCCGGGCGTCCGGTGTGCCGGGGGCCGAACGCCGGCTCATGCGACGCTTCCCGGCCGCCCAACGGGCCCTGCGGAGCGCGGAGTACGCGGCGATGGAGACCCTGGGCCTAGGCTTCCGGCATCCCGCCCTTCTGCGGGCGGTGCAGAAGGTGGGCACCCTCCATCTCGCGGCCACGGTGAAGGACCCGCGGCTGCGCCGGGCGCTGACACCCGACTACACGCTCGGCTGCAAAAGGCTGTTGCTGTCGAACACGTACTACCCGGCACTGACCCGGCTCAACGTCACGGTCCACGCCACTGCGGTCGAGGCCGTCCGCGGCAACCGGGTCGTCGGCACGGACGGCACCGGCGCCGACGTCGACACGATCATCCTGGGCACGGGCTTCCACATCCTGGACATGCCCATCGCCCAGCGGGTGTTCGACACCGACGGTGTCTGCCTGGAGCGGCACTGGAAGGGCAGCCCGGACGCCTATCTGGGCACCACCGTCAGCGGATTCCCCAACGCGTTCATCCTCCTCGGGCCGCATCTCGGAACCGGGCACTCCTCGGCCTTCATGGTCCTGGAAGCCCAACTGGAGTATCTGGCGGGCGCGGTGCGGCACATCCGCTCGGCGGGCTGGGCGGCCACGGACGTCCGTCCCGAGGTCCAGGCCGCCTTCAACGCCGAGGTGCAGCAGGCCCTTCCGCCCACCGTCTACAACTCCGGTGGATGCTCGAGCTATTACCTCGACGGCAACGGCCGCAACAGCTTCAGCTGGCCCTGGTCGACGGTCCGAATGCGCCGACGGCTGGCCGGGTTCGACCCGGAGGCGTACGACGTCACCCTCGCGACCGGGTTCGGGCGCCGGGTCCCAGCCGGGCGGTGACCTCCCCGGGGCCGAGGGCGGAGTGTTCCGCGGAGCATTCGACGACGACGCGGAGCGGAGCGCCGCAGTCGGTGTGGCGCACGTCCAGCACGGGTCCCTCGGCGTCGAGGGTGTACGCCTCGCCCCACTGGCTCAGTGCCATCAGGACGGGCCACAGGTCCCAGCCCTTGCGGGTCAGGCGGTACTCGTTGCGGGGGCGGCTGCCCGGCTCCTGGTAGGGGACGGTCCTCAGGACGCCGGCCGCGGTCAGCTTGCGGAGGCGGTCGCTGAGGACGGCCTCCGACAGACCGATATGGCGGTGGAAGTCGTCGAAGCGGCGGACACCGTTGACGGCGTCGCGCAGGATCAGCAGGGTCCACTTCTCCCCGATCACGTCGAGCGTGCGCTGGACGGGGCAGTTCTCCGTGCTCGCCTCAAGCCACTTCATCCCGCCATCCTAGGGCCCTGACTTCGTCATTGACAGTCAGCCGACGGGGAGGCTAGCTTCACTTCAAAAAGCCAGATGGAGGCACGGGACCGTGGGACGAACACGTACGTATCAGTGGGAAGATCCGGAGATCCTGGCGGACGCCGCCGGACGCATGGCCGGTATCGACTTCCTGCGCGAGCTGCAGGCGGGACGACTGCCGGCACCGCCCGTCAGCCACACCCTCGACTTCACCCTGGACGAGGTGGAGCCCGGTAGGGCCGTCTTCTCCCTGACGCCCGGGGAGGAGCACTACAACCCGATCGGCAGCGTCCACGGCGGCATCTTCGCCACCCTGCTCGACTCGGCGGCGGGGTGCGCCGTCCAGTCCACCCTCCCGCCGGGCACGGCCTACACCTCGCTCGACCTGACGGTGAAGTTCCTGCGGCGGATCACCGCCGACACGGGCACCGTCCGTGCCATCGGTACGGTGGTCAGCGCCGGCCGTCAAACGGCCCTGGCCCAGGCGCAGTTGTTCGACGCGACGGACCGTCTCCTCGCCCACGCCACCAGCAGCTGCCTGCTCTTCCCGGTGCCTCGCCCTCAGGGATGACCCGGCTCCGTGCGGGACCGGGCCATCCGGCGGGGCGGCCTCATGCCGCGCTCGGCGCTGCGGCCAGTCCCTGCTTGACGTAGCGAGTGGTCTCGTCGGCGAGGACCTCGGGCAGGCCCTGCTCGAGGCCGATGAGCGCCTGTGCGGCGACGTCGGCGGGGTCGGCCTTCTGGTCGGCGGGCACCGCGGCGGCCATGTCGGTGTCCATGTACCCGACGTGCAGCGCGGACACGGTGATGCCGCGGGGCGCCAGCTCCTCCCGGGTCGCGTTGGTCAGCGCCCAGGCGGCGGCTTTGCTCGCCGCGTAGGAGCCGAGGCCGGCCGGGTGCAGCCAGGAGAGCACGGACAGGACGTTGAGTACGGCGCCGCCGCCGTTGCGCTCGATGACCGGGGCGAAGGCCCGGGTCGCGGCGAGGGGCCCGAAGAAGTTCGTCGCCATCTCCTGTCGCACCGCGTCCAGGCCGCCGGCGATGAGCGGGGTGCCGGTGGAGATGCCGGCGTTGTTCACCAGCAGCGTCGCGTCGGACGCCACGCGGGCCGCGGCCACGACGGACTCCTCGTCCGTGACGTCCAGGCGGAGCGGAATCGCGCCGGCCAGGTCGACGGTCTCCGGGCGGCGCGCCGCCGCGTACACCTTCGCGCCACGCTCCAGGAGCTGGGTGGCCAGCTCGCGCCCCAGTCCGCGGTTGGCGCCGGTGACCACTACGACGGCGTCCTTGAGTTCCATGTCTGCTCCCGGTGCTGTGGACCCCGGGGGAGGGGTCCGTATTTAGATTACGTTCGCAATCTAAACTGAGCATAGAATAGATGGCAACCGACATTCAACCGAGGAGGGCCGATGGGTCGTGTGTCACAGGCGCAGGCGCGGGAGAACCGCGAGCGGGTCGTGCGAACCGCCTCCCGGCTGTTCCGCGAGCAGGGCACGCACATCAGCGTCGCCGACCTGATGAAGGCGTCCGGGCTGACGCACGGCGGTTTCTACAAGCAGTTCGCGTCGAAGGACGCGCTCATCGACGAGGCCACCGCCCATGCCTTCGGGGAACTCGCCCAGAATCGCGCGGCCGCCCTCGAGCAGGGCGCCGGACGGCGCGCCGCCGCCCAGCGGGCGCTGATCGACGCCTATCTGTCCGTCGAGCACCGCGACAACCCGGCGGAGGGCTGTCCCACGGCCGCGCTCGCCCACGACATGGCCCGTGAACCCGGCGCCGACGGGGCGCATCGCGTCTACACCCAGGGCGTGGGCGACTTCGCCGAGTGGCTCGCCACCGAGGACGAGGACGGCATCGCCCGACTGTGCACGATGCTCGGCGCACTCGTCCTGGCTCGGGCCACCAAGGACTCGCCCCTCTCCGAGGAGATCCTCGCCGCCGCGCGGGCGGCCCTGACGGACGAGGGCTGATAAGGCCCGACTCCAGGCAGACCTCGTACGGAGGAGTGCGGCTGCGGGCCGGGGTGCCTGCCCGACGGGTGTGGAGGCATGCCCGCGGGGGAGGCACCCCTACGTGGAGGCGGGCCCTGTTGTTGGTGATGGTGCCCGGCATATGAAGGGCTGGTGCGGGTTTGTGCTGCGCCGGAGCCGCCTGCACCGGACTCTCCGCGGGCTCTCGTCCGTCGGGACGGCGTCGAGACGCCGGGTGGCCGTCTCGACGTGCCAGGCGACGAGCGGTGACGGGTGCCCGCAGGACACGGTGGACACGATGGGCACGCCGAGCTGCAGGGCCCGCACGGGCCGCTCACACGCCTACCCTGTCACCTGCCGGACCGTGCGGCCGCAAGGTCCGGGGCGCCGCCGCCCACTGCGTGCGGTCAGCCCCACTTCCAGGCCTGGTCGGTACTGCCCGCGCAGCTCCAGGCCTGGACCCGCTGACCGTCCTGGCCGGAACCGGCGGCCTCCGCGTCCGGACGGAAACCGTCCGGAACGCCGACCGGGGTCCGGGTGCCGGACACGGCGGAGGCGCCCAGCCACCACCGCTGCGCGGCCGGCCCCGTCGCACCGGGTGCTGTGGACCCCGTGGCCGTTGAGGCCCGCACCGGCGGCGTCTGCGTCCAGGCAGCGGTGATCGGCCTGGTTGACGACGACGTACAGGGAGGCCCGGCCCGGTAGGGCCCGGCACCCGGGCGGGCGCAGCGCCGGCGTAAGCCCAAAGCCGCCAGTACTTGATCCTGCTGTGCCGGTGCGTCCTGAGCCGCGGCAGGCTCTTCCGTCTCGGAGACGCGGCCCGCATCGTCCCGCCGATGAGGGCCGAGGGCATCCACCTCGCCCTCCACGACACCGAGGTCTTCGCCCGCGCTGTCATCCGCCAGGTCGAGGAAGGCGACTCCAGCCTGCTCGACGGCTCGCTCCGGCAGCCGCACATGCGGCCGGGTCACGTTGCGTCGTCGTCCTCGTCCGGCTCCGCAGCGCCTGGATCGCGAAGCGGGCCCAGGGCGCAGGGCGCAGGGCGCGCAGGCGGCCTCGGCGGAGACGGGGGTGCCGTAGCGGCCGCGCACGTCGAGGTGCGCATGCGGAAGCGGCGAGGGGCGGCGGCTCACCTTCTTCGCCCGTGGATTCATCGCTGACGCCACCAAGGGGCCCTGCGCCGACGTCCCGCCCGAGCAGGTCAGCGCGCGGGGGTGGTGCGGATGGCGGCGATGTCGAACTGGAGGCGCACCTTCTCACTCACCATGGCGCCGCCCTCGGCCAGTCGCGCGTTGTAGGTCAGGCCCCATTCGGAACGGTCGATGGTGGTGGTCCCGTCGAAACCGGCGCGTTCATAGCCGAACGGGTCGGTGACATGTCCTATGTAGGTGAGTTCAAGGGTTACGGGACGAGTAGTCTCTTTGATGGTGAGGTCGCCGCTCATGCGGTAGACGTCGGGACCCGCGAGTTGTACGGCGGTACTGGTGAAACGCATACGCGGATAGGTCGCGGCATCCAAGAAGTCACGGCCGGCCAAATGCGCGTCGCGTTGCTCCACGCCGGTGTCGACGCTGGCGGTGGACAACACGATCTCGGCCCGTGAGCGGGCCGGGTCGTGGCCGTCGAAGTAGAGCCGGCTCTGGTACTCCGTGAAAGCACCGCGCACGGTGGTCACCAGGGCGTGCCGGACGGAGAAGCCGATACGGCTGTGCGCCGGGTCGATCATCCAGTCGCCGGTCAGCGCCGCGAGGGCGGGATTCGGCAGGCCGGCGGAGGGAGGGAAGGGCGAGTCGGTCGGGCGCTGCGGAGCTGTGGGGGGAGCCGGGCGTCGGGAGGATGCGCCGCGGGTGAACAGGTTCATGATTCACGTAGTTACTGCACCGCAGATATCGCCGCAAGCCTTTCTCCGGAGCGACGGCGGAGGAATCCGTACCGAAAGGCTGATACACCGTCACGGAATGACCGGTGGATACAATACCCACACATGCCCGTCACTCCTTGGTCAAGTGAATCCACGGACTTCGGCCGGTGGTTCCGTATCGGACCCGCTCGATGAAATCCGGGGAAATCGCCGTCGGGCCGGGACGTCGAAGAGCGGTAGCTGGAGAGCCAGGGTGCTGTAGTGGCCCGTCAGCGTGGACAGTTCGAAGAGAGCCTTTTTGCCGACGTCTCTGTCCACTCCGGGTCGAACTGAGGTAAGCGGGCCCGTCTGTCGACAGGATGCGGGGGGATCTCCGGCGTAGACCACCCTGGGGTGAGATAGTGTCGACACCGTTGCGTCGGCTGTGAGCCCGGGCAGGCAGGGAGATGTGCCGCATGACCGATCAGGACACGCACCTCGTGCTGGAGCGCCTCCTGCGGCTGCGGGACCGGCGTGAACCGCTGGTCGCGCAGATCGCCGAATGGGTCGGCGCGGGCATCATCGAGGGCCGCCTGGAGCCCGGTCAGGACCTCAACAGCGTCGATCTGTCACGCCGGTTCGAGACCAGCCGGACGCCCGTCCGCGAGGCGCTGATGCTCCTCGAACAGGAGGGCCTGGTCGAGATGAAGGCGCGCCGCCGCCCCAGGGTGGCCGCGCCGACCCCGCAGGACATCCGGGACATCTACCAGGTGCGCAAGAACCTCCTGTCGATGCTCGCCGGGCTGCTGGTGGAGCGGGCCGACGACGAGCAACTCGCCGAGCTGCGCACCCGGGTAGAACGGATGCGCAAGCTCGCCGACGGTGGTGACGTGGACGGGTACTTGTGGAACCACGTGCTGCTCCATGAGCGGATGACCGAGATCGTCGGCAACCCCACGCTGAAGCAGATCCTGGACTCGCTGGCCCTGCGCACGCTGATGCTGCGGCACCTCAGCCTGACCCGGGCCGGCCGGCTCGCGCACAGCGCCGACGACCAGGAACGGCTGCTCCAGGCCTGCGAGGAGCGGGACGGGGAACTGGCCTCCGCCCTGATCGCGGGGGCGACCGTACGGGCGCAGCGGGCCGTGGAGGAACAGCTGGAGCAGGACGGCGCGGCACGCGGACGCAAGCCCGCGCGCGGCCGTCGCGCCGCCTCCTAACCCCCGCCGCAACACCCCCTGGGAACACTTCACTTGGCCGGCACTCCGCCGTCCACGGGGAAGTCGCCGCCCGTCTCCCAGGCTGACTCCTCCGACGCGAGGTAGACCGCGCGCCAGGCGATGTCCTCGGGCGTCCCGACCCGGCCCAGCGGGATCCGGGCCGGCCGCGCCTCCCGGGCCGCGCCGTCGTGGGCCCCGGCGGACCCGGTCGCGGGCGCCCGTACCATGCCGGGCGAGTTGGTGTCGGCGCGAATGCCCGACGGGCCTCCTGCGGGCGGCTGCTCGACGAACATCTCGACATCTGGGCGAAAGCCTGGGGGAGCGTCGCCGATCTCGCACGAGAGCGAGCACTACCCGTTCCGGGACGTCCACTTCGAACCCAAGGCGTTCCGCCCCACCGGACCACGGCTCTGCTTCGGCGATCAGCGCCTCGGCGGGCCCGTCCTGCGCAGGCTCGTACGGTACGGCCACGGTTTCCATCCGCTGGGGCGGCCGGCACCGCACGCGCTCCACTTCGCGTCCGGCCGCGTCGTGCGTGAAGGTGAGGATCTGCGGACGCTCCGGGAGGCCATGGCCGCGGCCGGCCGGGAGCCGCCGACCTGGAGATGATCGGCGGCACCCGGGCGGTCTTCCCCGACGACCACTGCACCGCGGACCTCGGCGCGGCGCTCGCGTGCCTCCCCGTATCCGGCGGGACCCTGCGCAAGGGCTTGACGTGTACTTGACGCAGTGGCTTTCATGGGAGCGCTCCCACGTACCATCCCCCGCACCCCCCACCCCCTCTGCCGCCTGAGTTTCTTGGCCTCACTTCTGGAGTCGCAGTGAGAACGACAAGGAGCACGACACCGAGCACGACAAGGAGCACGAAGAGAAGCACGAAAAGAATCACGAAGAGAAGCACGGCTGTGCGCGCAACTGTGCGCACGGCAAGGAGCACGACCCGCGGCGTGTCGCCGGCGCACCCCCTGGGCACGCTGTTGACCAGACTCGCGGCCCTCCTCGGCCTGGTCCTCGTCGGTGCCCTCTGCCCGGCCGCCGCCCAGGCCCAGACCCGATCGCCCGGCGCTCTCGCCACCGGCCTGCACATCAGCGACGGCCGGCTGGTCGAGAGCAACGGGAACGACTTCGTCATGCGCGGCGTGAACCACGCCCACACCTGGTACCCGGGCAGGACGCAGCAGTCGCTCGCCGACATCAAGGCGATGGGCGCCAACGCGGTGCGGGTCGTCCTCGCCGACGGCCACCGCTGGAGTGCGAACAGCGCGTCGGACGTGGCGACCGTCGTCGCGCAGTGCAAGGCCAACCGGCTCATCTGCGTACTGGAGGTGCACGACACCACCGGGTACGGCGAGGACACCGCGGCCGGCACGCTCGACCAGGCGGCCGACTACTGGATCGGCCTGAAGGACGTGCTGGCCGGCCAGGAGAACTACATCATCGTCAACATCGGCAACGAGCCCTGGGGCAACACCGATCCGGCGGGCTGGACCGATCCGACCATCGCCGCGATCAAGAAGCTGCGCAACGCCGGCTTCCAGCACACGATCATGGTGGACGCGCCCAACTGGGGTCAGGACTGGCAGGGCGTCATGCGCGCCAACGCCCAGTCCGTGTACGCCGCCGACACCACCGGCAACCTGATGTTCTCGATCCACATGTACAGCGTCTTCGACACCGCGGCGGAGATCACCGACTATCTGAACGCCTTCGTCGACGCCCGACTCCCGATACTCATCGGCGAGTTCGGGGGGCCAGCCGACCAGTGGGGCGACCCCGACGAGGACACCATGATGGCCACCGCCCAGCAGCTCGACCTGGGCTACCTCGCCTGGTCCTGGAGCGGGAACACCGACCCGATCCTCGACTTGACCATCAACTTCGATCCCGCGCAGCTCAGTTCATGGGGCCAGCGCATCTTCAACGGCGTCAACGGCATCGCCCAGACCGCCGAGGAGGCCACGATCTTCGGCGGCGGCTCGCCGGGTGACACCCAGGCCCCCACCACCCCGGGTACCCCGACCGCGGCCACGGTGACGGCCACCTCCGCGACGCTCTCCTGGACGGCCGCCACGGACAACGTGGGCGTCGCCGGCTATGACGTCGTACGGATCAGCGGCACCACCGAGACCGGTGTCGCCGCCTCGACCACCAACTCCGCCACCGTGACCGGCCTCACCGCGAACACCGCGTACACCTTCGCCGTCTACGCTCGCGACGCCGCCGGGAACCGCTCCGCCCGCTCCGCCTCGGTGAACGTCACCACCGGCAGCGCACCCGCCGTGGCCTGCGCCGTCGGTTACCGCGTCGTGGGGGAGTGGCCCGGCGGCTTCCAGGGCGACATCACCCTGCGCAACACCGGCACCACCGCCATCAGCGGCTGGAAACTGGCCTTCGCCTTCGCCGACGGCCAGACCGTCACCAACATGTGGGGCGGGACCGCCACCCAGAGCGGCGGCTCGGTGAGCGTCGCCCCCGCCTCGTACACGTCCACCGTCCCCGCCGGGGGTTCGGTCACCGTCGGCTTCATCGGCAGCAAGGGCGCGACCAACACCGCACCGACCGCGTTCACCCTCAACGGCGGTGCCTGCGCCACCACCTGACCGGCCGCTCCCCCCGACCGGCGGAGGACTTCGGTGCCTCCGCCGGCCGGTGCTTCGTACCAGGATTCTGTCCCGGGTTTCCTACCGGGGTTCCGTCCCGGGGTGCCGTCCCGGAAAGGGGCCAACCGAAGATCGGCCGCCGCATTGCGTTCGGCGCACTCCGACGAAGCGGTCCGGCCGTTCCGCTCGTTCGGTCGTTCCGGCACGTCCGGTAGTTCCGGCCCGTCCGCCCGTCCGCCCGTCCGCCCGCCCGTCCGCCCATTCGGACTCTCCGGGCGGGCACGGGACCACGCCGTAGGGTGTGCCCATGTCCACGACGCCCCGCTGGCTCAACGCCGACGAACGACGAGCCTGGCTGGCCTACATCGACTTCTCCACCCTGCTCGCCGACCACCTCAACCGGCAGCTGCGACGCGACGCGGGGATGACCCACGCCGACTACAGCGTGCTCGCCTACCTCTCCGCGGCCCCGGACGACACCCTCGGCATGTCCGAGCTCGCGCAGCGTCTGAAGATCACCCGTAGCCGGCTCACCCATGCGGTGAACCGGCTGCGCGAGGTCGGTCTCGTGGACCGGCGGGAGGACCCCGCCGACGGCCGGGGCCAGCTCGCCTTCCTCACCGAACAGGGCAGGTCCCTGCTGGAGGAGATCGCACCGGGGCATGTGGAGGCCGTCCGCCGAGCGGTGTTCGACGCCCTCACCCCCGAACAGGTGCGCCAGTTCGCGGACATCGGCGAGGCCATCAGCGAGGCCCTGGTGCGGGCCGAGAACACCGAGGCCGACCCCGCGGGGCTGCCCTGGCGCCGCCGGTAGCGGGTCGGGCGACTCGGTCGGTCCCGTCGGTCCGGGCGGCTCGACGGGGCCTGACCGGCTCACGGAATCGCTGATCGCCGCAAGGAATCGGTGACGGATCGAGAAGAACCGGCCGACGGTCCGTACCTGGGGGTACCGGGGGGCCGCCCGCCCCTCCGACCACGCCACCGATCCTAGGGACGTACCTCGTGAACGCAACCGCCGCCATCGGCGTCACCGGCCTCGGCGTGATGGGCCGCAACCTCGCGCGCAACTTCGCCCGCAACGGCTACACCGTCGCCGTCCACAACCGTTCCGCCGGTCGCACCCGCGCGCTCGTCGAGGAGTTCGGCCACGAGGGCGCCTTCGTCCCCGCCGAGTCGGCCGCGGACTTCGTGGCCGCGCTCGAACGGCCCCGCCGGCTGATGATCATGGTGCAGGCGGGCGCGGTCACCGACGCGGTCATCGATGAGTTCGCCCCGCTCCTGGAGCCCGGCGACATGATCATCGACGGTGGCAACGCCCACTACGCCGACACCCGCCGCCGCGAGGAGGCCCTGCGCGAGCGCGGCCTCCACTTCGTCGGCGCCGGCGTCTCCGGCGGCGAGGAGGGCGCGCTGAACGGGCCGGCCGTCATGGTCGGCGGCTCGACCGAGTCGTACGACGTCCTCGGCCCGATGTTCGAGTCCATCAGCGCGAAGGTCGGCGGCGAGCCCTGCGCCACGCACATCGGCACCGACGGCGCCGGGCACTTCGTCAAGATGGTGCACAACGGCATCGAGTACGCCGACATGCAGCTCATCGCCGAGGCGTACGACCTGCTGCGCCAGGTCGCCGGCTACACCCCGGCGGAGATCGCCGACATCTTCCGCACCTGGAACGAGGGCCGGCTCGGCTCCTACCTGATCGAGATCACCGCTGACGTCCTCGGCCACACCGACGCCACCACCGGCCTGGCCTTCGTCGACATCGTCGCCGACGCCGCGGGTCAGAAGGGCACCGGCCGCTGGACCGTGCAGACCGCCCTGGACCTGGGCTCCCCGGTCACCGCCATCGCCCAGGCCACCTTCGCGCGCGCCGCCTCCGGGCAGAGCGCCCTGCGCGCCGCCTACGCCGGCCTCCCCGGCGGCACCACACCCCCGCTCAGCCGCACCGAGGCCACCCGCTTCACCTCACAGGTCGAGCACGCCCTGTACGCGTCGAAGGTCATCGCCTACGACCAGGGCTGGAAGATGATCCAGGACGCGGCCGGCGAGTTCGGCTGGAAGATCGACCTCGGTGCGGTCGCCCGGATCTGGCGCGGTGGCTGCATCATCCGCGCCTCGTTCCTCGACCGCATCCGCGCCGCGTACGCCGCCGACCCGGACCTGGTCAGCCTGCTCGGCGAGATGGAGTTCGCCATGGAGATCACGGACGCGCAGGTGCCCTGGCGCGAGACGGTGGCCTCCGCCGCCCGCCGTGGAATCCCCGTGCCCGCCTTCTCGGCCGCGCTCGCCCACTACGACACCCTGCGCGCGGAGCGCCTGCCCGCCGCCCTTCTCCAGGGCCAGCGCGACTACTTCGGCGCCCACACCTACCAGCGCACCGACCGTCCCGGCGCCTTCCACACCCACTGGGCCGAGGCCGACCGCCCGGAGACGTCGGCCTGACACACGTGGGGCGCCCTCGGCCCAGGGCGCCCCACTGCTGCTCCGCGCGGTCGGTCTCAGACGCCAGTCGCCGGGTACGTCGGGTACTCCACCCCGGAGACGTGCTGGACGACACGGACGACCTGGCAGGAGTAGCCGAACTCGTTGTCGTACCAGAGGTAGAGGATCGCGTTGTCGCCGTCGACCTTGGTGGCGCCGGCGTCGATGATCGAGGAGTGGCGCGAGCCGATGAAGTCCATCGAGACCGCGTCCGGCGCCGTGGTGAAGTCGATCTGGCGCTTGAGCGGCGAGGTCAGCGACACCTCACGGAGGTGATCGAGGACCTCCTCGCGGGTCGTCTCCCGGCCCAGCCGCAGGCTGAGGATGGCGATCGAGACGTCCGGCACCGGCACCCGGATCGAGCTGCCGGTGATCGGCGCCTTGAGGTCGGGCAGCGCCTTCGCGACGGCGGAGGCGGCGCCGGTCTCGGTGATGACCATGTTCAGCGGCGCCGAACGGCCGCGACGGTCGGCCTTGTGGTAGTTGTCCAGCAGGTTCTGGTCGTTGGTGAACGAGTGGACGGTCTCCACATGGCCGCGCAGCACGCCGTACTCGTCGGCCATCGCCTTCAGCGGCGGGACGATCGCGTTGGTGGTGCAGGAGGCGCAGGACAGGATCTGCTCGTCCGGCTTGATGGTGTCGTGGTTGACGCCGTGCACGATGTTCGGCACATCGCCCTTGCCGGGCGCGGTCAGCACGACCTTGTCGATGCCCGGCCGCAGGTGCTTGGCGAGGCCCTCGCGGTCGCGCCACTTGCCGGTGTTGTCGATGAGGATGGCGTTGCGGACGCCGTACGCCGTGTAGTCGACCTGGCTCGGGTCGTCGGCGTAGATCACCGTGATCTCGTTGCCGTTGGCGATGATCCTGCTGTTGGCCTCGTCGACCGTGATCGTGCCCTGGAACTGCCCGTGCACCGAGTCGCGGCGCAGCAGGGACGCGCGCTTGACGATGTCCTCGGCGGCCCGCTCGCCGCCGCCGCGCACCACGATGGCGCGCAGTCGCAGGCCGTTGCCGGAGCCCGACTTCTCGATGAGCAGACGGGCCACGAGCCGGCCGATGCGGCCGAAGCCGTACAGGACGACATCGCGCGGCTCGCGCCGGTCGATCTTGTTCGCGCCGGTGGCACCGGCCACGGACTCCGCGGTGAACTCCGCCAGCGACAGACCGCGGTCGTCGGCCCGGTAGGTTGCGGCGAGCATGCCGAGGTCGATCTGCGACGGGCCGAGATCGAGCGTGGTGAGGGCCTCGAGGAACGGCAGCGTCTCGGTGACCGAGAGCTCCTCGCCCGCGATCTGGCGGGCGAACCGGTGGGTCTTGAGGATGCTGACCACCGACTTGTTCACCAGGGAGCGGCTGTGCAGCAGGACGGTCACGTCCCGCTCGCGGTGCAGCTTCCCGATCATCGGGATCATCGACTCCGCGATCTCCTCGCGGTTCTTCCAGTTGGTGAACGAATCGTCGTTGAGCGTCACGGGCCTATCTTTCGAGCTAGGTGGCGCTCATATGCTAACCCTGCGGTCATTCGATCATTCAAGCGGGGCCGCGCTCAGCTGTGCACCCCCGTGCCGGGAGGCCTCGGGAGGAGGGTTTTCAGGCGCCGGACCGCTCCTGGTCGGCGAGTCGCCGCCGGGCGTCCGTCCAGTCGACGGGCAGGTCGGCCGCCGGTGCCTCCCAGAAGGTGAAGACCGAGCCCTTCATCGTGGGCCGCAGCCCTTGCATGATCGACTTGTGCGGTTCGGTCCGCGCGTACGTGTACAGCGCGGCCTTGTCCTCCCAGGCCGACAGGGTCCAGAAGGTGCGCTTCAGCGGCTGGGCGATCAGTGAGGCCCCGTAGGCGCCGGGCGCGCCGGAGACCTGCTTCCAGGCCCTGAGGGACTGGGCGAAGAAGTGCGGCACGTCCTTGAGCGAGCGCACCTCGAACCGGGACGCCATGACGAACGCCTCGGTGTCCGGAGCGGGGGTGTCGACGGTGGTCCAGCGCAGGGTGGGCATGGCTGTCGCCTTCTCTTCGGTGGGCGAAGGAACTTTGGATACCTTCACTATCCATGTTAGACAGTGAAGGTATCCAGTTTTCAAGGGCAGTGCCCGACCGAAACCGAACCGCAGGAACCGGAGCCGAACCGCATGCGCATCTCCGAGCTGAGCCGCCACAGCGGCGTCTCCGTGACGACGATCAAGTACTACCTCCGCGAGGGCCTGCTCCGGCCCGGCCGGCAGACGGCGGCGACCCAGGCCGAATACGACGACCAGCACCTGCGCCGGCTCCGCCTGATCCGCGCCCTGACCGGCGTCCGGGGGCTGTCCGTCAGTACCACCCGCGAGGTGCTGGACGCCCTCGCGGAGCACACCGGCGACACCCACCGCCTGCTCGGCCTCGCCCTGGGCTCGCTCCGGGTGGACGACGAGCCCGCCGAGGAGACACCGGAGGCCGCCGAAGTGGCCGCGCTGGTCGAGGAGTTGGGCTGGAACGTGCACGAGTCGGCGCCCGCCCGGGCCACCCTCGCCGAAACCCTGGCCTCGCTGCGCTCCCTCGGCGTCCCGCTGGACCGGCGCACCCTGCTGCCGTACGCACGGCTCGCCGAGCGCACCGCCACCCTCGATCTCGACCAACTCGAAGGCCTCACCGACCCGTTGGAGGCCGCCGAACGCGCGCTGCTGCTGACCGTCCTGCTGGAGCCCGCACTGATGGCACTCAGGCGCATGGCGCAGGAGAACGAGTCGGCCCGCCGGCACTCCTCCCGGGAACTGCCGTGAACCACGGACCCCCGCCGACGCCGTGGAGGGCTGCCGCGCGGTCCGCGTCGCCCCGCTGAGCGCCCGGCGGCGAGCGCGTGACGTCGCCAGGGGTGGCGCCGCCGGGTGATCGAAGCGCCGGGACGGTGAGCCGGTGGGAGGTGCGCGACGAGGGTCGCGGTGAGGGGCGCGCTGGGCTGCGGTGAGGGCTGTCACGAGGGTCGCGGTGAGGCTTTCGCGCGGCCGGCGTCGGCATCCGAGTGTCTCCGGACCGGCCGGGGAACCCGTCTCGGTCAGCCGGGGGAACCCGTTCCGGACCGGCCGGGCGACCCGGTCCCGGGCGGGCTCGGGCCGTCTCTCCATGGGGCACACGGATCGTACGGAACGTCCGGATCTGTGCTGGGCATGTGGCGGTCGGCCCCCCGGCGGCCGGCGGGGGATTGAGCGTCTGCCGGTCGGGTACGCGTGCCGGACCGCCGCTACCAGGGAGACCGTCATGGAGACACCCGCGCACGACCGCATCAACAACCCCGCCGCGCTGGCGCTGGACGCGCTGGCCCGGGACACCGCAGACACGGCCGCACTGGACACGCTCGCGCACTGCGACGTCCTGGTGCCCGTGCCCGACGACGCCATCGACGAGGACGTCACCAACCCGGCCACGGTCGCGCTGCCCGTCCTCGAACAGCCCGGTGGCGCGCCCGTGGTGCCGGTCTTCACCTCCGAGCCGGAGATGGCGGACCTGCTGCCCGAGGTCGCCCGCTACCGTCTCGTGCCGCTCGGCGCGCTCGCCGCGCAGTGGCCGACCGGTGAGCTGTCCCTGTCGATCGACGCGGCCGGAGACCATCCGCTGACGCTCACCTCGGAGGGGGTCCGCACGCTGCTGGCCCGCTGACCCACGGACGCCTCCCCGCATCGGGGCTCCCCCGCAGGCCGGGGGAGCCGGGCGGCGTGAGTGACTAGGACTCCGCCAGCATCCGGCCCAGTACCGCACGCTGGAGCGGCAGTACCTCGGTGTGCAGGTCGCGGCCCTTGCGGGTGAGGGCGACCCACACCCCGCGCCGGTCCTCCACGCAGACGGAACGCTCCACCAGGCCTTCCTTCTCCAGGCGGCCGATCAGCCGGGACAGCGCGCTCTGGCTCAGGTGCACCCGCCCGACCAGGTTCTGCACCCGGCACTGGTCGCCCTCCCGGGGGGCCTCGGAGGCCAGGATGTCGAGCACCTCGAAGTCGCTCGCCCCGAGACCGTGCGGGTGCAGCGCGCGATCGATCTCGCACATCGTGCGCGCGTGCACCGACAGGATGTCCCGCCACCGCTCTTCGAGGCCCGCAACGGCCGTCTTCGCTGCCATATGTGCACGGTAACACCGATACGGCGATTCATTGAGTGTGCAACTAGTGCGGTTGCAAGCGGTTCCGCGGGCGCCTCAGGCGGCCGGGTCCTGGAGCAGCCCCACCTGATTGCCGTCCGCGTCCTTGACGAAGGCGATCAGCCTGCCGCCGCCGACGTCCTGCGCGTCCTGGAGCAGCTCCGCCCCCGCCGCGACCAGCGCCGCGAGCCGCTCGCGCAGGTCGGTGACGTGCCAGTACGGAACCGGTCCGGTCATGCCCTTGGCGTGTCCGTTCGGGTCGAGACCGACGTCCTGCCCCGCGGCCTTGAAACCGACGTAGTAGGGCTCGTCGGCGTACGGCTCGACCTCCAGCAGTGCGCTGAACAGGGCCTTCGCCCGGGTGAGGTCCTTGACGGGGTAGATGATCGTCTGCAGGCCGGCGCTCATGACGTTCTCCTCGGTGAAGTGCGGTAGGCGGGAACGGGTCCGTGTTCCCGCACTACTCACGCTAGGCCGGGGAGCGGCCGACGGCTTCTCCGATCCTGACCGGTTCGGCGCGCATCGCCCGGTCGGCTACGTGGACTCCCGCTTCACCAGTTCCGTCGGCAGGATCACCGCCGCCGGGTCCTCGCCCCCTATCTGGGCGAGCAGCACCCGGACCATCTCGTTGCTGATCCGGTCCCAGGGCTGACGGATGGTGGTGAGCGAGGGGCTGGCCGCGGTCGCCGCCGGGGAGTCGTCGAAGCCGCCGACCGCGACGTCCTCGGGCACCCGCCGTCCCGCCCGGTGCAGCGCCGTCAGCACGCCCTGTGCCATCAGGTCGGACGCGACGAACACCGCGTCGAGGTCCGGTGCCTGCGCCAGCAGCCGCTCGGCGCCCGCCTCACCGCTGGCCCGGCTGTAATCACCGGAGACGACGATCCGCTCGTCGTAGTCGACGCCTGCCTCGGCGAGCACCTCCCGGTAGCCGGCCAGCCGCTCCACACCTCCGGGGGTGTCCAGCGGTCCGGTGACCACGCCGACCCGCCGACGGCCCTGCGCCAGCAGATGGCGCACCATGTCCCGGGCGCCGTCGCGGTCGTCGGCGGCCACGTAACTCACCTTGGACCCGATCCCGATCGGCTTGCCGCACGCGACCAGGGGGACGCCCGCCTCGCGCAGCTCCGTGGCGATCGGGTCCCCCGAGTGGCTGGAGACCAGCAGCACCCCGTCGACGTGCCCGGCGGTGATGTACCGCGTGATGCGCCGCCGCTCGTCCTCGGTCCCGGCCAGCATCAGCAGGAGGGGGACGTCGTGCGCGGCCAGCGCCTGCGTGCAGCCGCGCAGCAGGACATTGAAGTTGGGGTCCTCGAAGAACCGCTCCTGGGGCTCGGTCAGCAGGAAGCCCACCGAGTCGGAGCGGCCGGTGATCAGGGAGCGGGCGTGCCGGTTCACGACGTAACCCGTCCTGCGGATGGCGTCGTTGACCGCCTCGGCCGCGGTGGGGCTGACGTAGTGTCCACCGTTGAGCACCCGTGAGACGGTGCCCCGTGAGACGCCCGCCTCCCGTGCCACGTCGTGGATGGTCGGTGGTCTGCGGCGGCCCCCCGCACCATGGTTCATGGTCATGACTTTACGGCTCCGGACAGCAGATCCAGGCTCCAGAACCGCTGAATGACCAGGAACAGCGCCACCAGCGGGATCACCGCCAGGAACGCGCCGGTGATCACCAGCGTGTAGAGCGCCGGGGTGTTGGCGCCCTGTTCGAGGAGCGTGAACAGGCCGAGGGTGAGCGGGAACCTCTCGTCGTCGCTGAGCATGATGTACGGCAGCAGGAAGTTGTTCCAGATCGCCACGAACTGGAACAGGAACACCGTCACCATGCCGGGCACCATCATGGGCAGCGCGACCCTGGTGAAGATCCGCCACTCGCTCGCGCCGTCCATCCGGCCCGCCTCCACCACGTCGCTCGGCACGGCCGCGGCCGCGTAGATGCGCGCGAGGTAGACGCCGTACGGGGAGAGGATCTGCGGCAGCAGCACGGACCAGTAGGAGTCCGTCAGGTCCGCCTTGGCCATCAGCAGGTACTGGGGGATGGCGAGGATGATCGGCGGCATCAGCACGCCCGCGAGCAGGACGTTGAACAGCGTCTCTCGGCCCCGGAAGCGGTACATCGCCAGCGCGTAGCCGCTGAACGCCGACACACAGGTGGACAGCAGCGCGCCGAGCACGGCGTACAGGGCGGAGTTGGCCATCCACTGCCAGTAGATACCGTCGCGGTAGGCGTTGAGGTCGTGCAGGTTGTCGGTGAAACCGCTGCCCGGCAGGAAGGTGAACGTGGAGAACAGCTCACTGCCGGACTTGGTGGACGCGATCACCACCCAGGCCACCGGCAGCAGGCAGTACAGGGCGCCCAGCAGCAGCCCGATCGTGGGGACCAGCGCGATCCGGCCGCGCAGCGGCGGACGGCTGTGCGACGCGCCGGTCGCGCCGGCCGCGGAGGGGGCCTTCCGGACGGCAAGAGAACTCATCGTGCGGCTCCTTGACGGGCGTCCTGCTTGTTGCGGCGGTTCGCGGCCCGCAGGAAGCCGAAGGACAGCACCAGCGTGGCGAAGGCGATGATCACGGCCTCGGCGGCCGCCTGGTAGATGTCTCCGGTGCCGAACGCGTCCCGGTACACCTTCATCAGCGGACTCCAGGTCGTGGACACGGAGTTGGTGAGCGGCTTGAGGGTGGTCGGCTCGTTGAACACCTGCAGGGTGGCGATGATCGAGAAGAAGAAGGTCAGCACCAGGGAGGGCGCCACCATCGGGATCTTGATCCTCAGCGCGATCTGGGTCGGGGTGGCGCCGTCCAGCTTCGCCGCCTCGTACACCTCGGCCGGGATGGCCTGCAACGAGGTGTAGATGACGATCATGTTGAAGCCGGTGCCGCCCCAGACCGCGATGTTCGACAGGGCGAGATACAGCGGACCGCCGTCCAGCAGGTCCGGCTGCGGCATGCCCAGCTTCTCCAGCACGAAGTAGAACGGGCTGACGTCGGGCAGGTAGAGGAAGCCCCACAGCAGCGCCGCCACCACGCCGGGGATGGCGTAAGGCAGGAAGATCGCGAGCCGGGTGAACGGAGCGAGCCGCACCTTGTCGGAGTCGAGCATCAGCGCGAACAGCAGCGCCAGGCCCAGCATCACCGGGACGACGATGCAGCCGTAGCCGAGGACGCGCAGCGCGCCGTCGAGCAGCTCGCTGTCGGTGAAGGCGTCGGTGTAGTTCTCGAGGCCGGCCCAGACCTCCTTGCGCGCACCCGAACCCAGGCCGAGGCCGGAGACGTGCACCTTGCGGAAGCTGAGCCACACCGCGTACCCGATGGGCAGCGCGAAGAACAGGGCGAAGAGGAGCGTCGCCGGGACGAGGAAGGCGTACGGGGCCCCCTTGACCCCGTACGACCTCCGGCGTGCGATGGTCACTCGGAGACCTCGAAGCCCTGCTTCTTGAGGTCGGCGACCGTGTCCGCCTGCATCTTGGCCAGGGCGGCGGAGAAGTCCGACTTGTCCTTCGCGGCGGCGCCGAACGCGTCCTTGAAGGTCGTGTAGGCGACGTTCACGTTCGGGCCCCAGGCCGACGGCGCCGTGGTCTTCGCGATCTTGGCGGCCGTGGTGTAGAAGTCCGCCTGGTTCGAGAAGTAGTCCGGCGGGGTGGTGAAGGCGCCGCTGAGCTGGGCGGAGGTGGAGGCCGGGTAGATGCCGCCCTCCTTGGCCAGCGCGTTGAGGGCGTCGCCGTCGGTGTTCAGCCAGGCGGCGAACTTCGCGGCGGCCTCCTTGTGCTTCGAGTCCGTCGTCACGGCCGTGGAGGATCCGCCCCAGCTGCCGGTCACGTTCTCGCTGTTCGACCACTGGGGGAGCGGGGCCATGGCCCACTTGCCCTTGGTGTCGGGCGCGGCGGTGGTCAGGGTGCCCGGGGCCCACACGGCGGAGACCCAGGCGATCTGCTTGCCGGTGTTGAGCGCCTTGTTCCAGGCCGGCGTGTACATCGGCTGGTTGTCGATGGCGCCCTCCTTGACGAGGCCGCCCCAGAAGTCGGCGACCTTCTTGGTGGCCGCGTCGTCGATGCCGACGTTCCACTTGTCGCCGGAGGTGGTCCACCACTTGGCGCCGGCCTGCTGGGCGAGGCCCGCGAAGAGGCCGGAGTCATTGGCGGAGAAGGTGGTGAGGTCCGTGTCCGGAGCCTTCTCCTTCAGCGTCCGGGCGGTCGCCGCGAACTGCTCCCAGGTCGTCGGGACCGTCAGGCCGTACTTCTTGAACAGGTCCGCGCGGTAGTAGAACATCATCGGGCCGATGTCCTGCGGCACCGCGTAGACGGCGTCCGTGCCCAGCGTGGTCTGCTGCCAGACACCGTCGGCGAACTTGCTCTGCGCGTCGCCGACGTTCTTCGCTATGTCCGCCAGCGCGTCATTGCTGACCAGCGTCGGCAGTGCCTGGTACTCGGCCTGGACCAGGTCGGGGGCCTTGCCGGCCTTGTGCGCGGTGAGGATCTTGGTGACCAGCGTGTCGCCGGACGCCTGCTTCTTCACCGTGACGGTGATCTGGTCCTTCTTGCCCTGGCCCTTGTTCCACAGGTCCACGACCTTGTCCATGCCGGGCGTCCACGTCCAGTACGTGAGCGAGACCGGACCGGACTCGGCGCTGTCCTCGTCGGACGAGCCGCAGGCGGTGAGGGCGGTGGCGCCGAGGGTGACGGTGATGGCGGCAGCCGCACCTCTGACAAAGAGCCGCCGGCGCTTCGTGTTGGGCATGGATCTCTCCCCTGACCTGGGTTCTCGCCCGGTGCGAAAACCTGCCATGCGATCGCATGAGCGGGCTCCCCGCCCGTCGCGAGAAGCTGCTCTGCTGTCTGTGAGCGTTCACAGTAGAGAAACATCCCGGACACTTGTCAATGGTTGTTGCTGTGCGGTTATGTTGGGATCCGAACGCCGCCGCAGTGTGTGCACGTTCCCAAATGATCGATTAAACGGGAGAGATCCATGCCGGAGACCAGCCCCAAGGGCCTCACCAGGCTCGCCTTCGGTGGGGACTACAACCCCGAGCAGTGGCCGGAAAGCGTCTGGCAGGACGACGTCCGGCTGATGCGCGAGGCCGGCGTCACGATGGTGAGTGTCGGGATCTTCTCCTGGGCCCTGCTGGAGCCCTCGCGGGGGGAGTACGACTTCGGCTGGCTGGACCGCGTCATCAGCCTGCTGCACGACAACGGCATCCGCGTCGACCTGGGCACGCCCACCGTGGCGCCGCCGGTCTGGTTCTACCGCGACCATCCCGACGCCCTGCCCGTGACCCCCGAGGGCGTGCGCTACGAGTTCGGCTCGCGCGCCGCGATCTGTCACAGCAACGCGGACTACCGCGCGGCCGCGGCGAACATCACCACCCGCCTCGCCGAGCGCTACGGCGACCACCCGGCGCTGGCGATGTGGCACGTGCACAACGAGTACGGCGTCCCCGTCTCCGCCTGCTACTGCGACTCCTGCGCCGCCCACTTCCGCCGTTGGCTGGAGACCACGTACGGCACCGTCGACGCCGTCAACGAGGCCTGGGGCACCGCCTTCTGGGGCCAGCGCTACGCGAGCTTCGAGGACGTCAACCCGCCGCGCGCCACCCCCACGGTCGGCAACCCGGGGCAGGCCCTCGACTACAAGCGCTTCGCCGACGCCACCATGCGCGAGAACTTCCGCGCGGAGCGGGACATCCTGCACCGCCTCGCGCCGGGCGTCCCGGTGACGACCAACTTCATGACCGCCCTCAGCCAGTGCGACTCGGTCGACTACTGGGCCTGGGGCCGTGAGGTCGACATCGTCACCAACGACCACTACCTGATCACCGACGGCCGCCGCACCCACGTCAACCTGGCGATGGCCGCCGACCTCACGCGGTCCGTCGCCGCCGGCGCCCCCTGGATCCTCCTGGAGCACTCCACCTCGGGCGTCAACTGGCAGCCGCGCAACCCCGCCAAGGCCCCCGGCCAGATGGCCCGCAACTCCCTCGGTCACGTGGCCCGAGGTTCCGAGGGCGCCATGTTCTTCCAGTGGCGGCAGTCCCGGCGCGGCGCCGAGAAGTTCCACTCGGCGATGGTCCCGCACGGCGGCACCGACACCCGTGTGTGGCGCGAGGTCGTCGAACTCGGCGCCTCCCTTGACTCGCTCGGCGTGATCCGCGGCACCCGCACCGAGGCCGACGTGGCGGTCCTGTGGGACTGGCACTCCTGGTGGGCGCAGAACCTCGACTGGCGGCCCAGCGAGGACGCCGACCCGCGCGAACGCGCCGACGCCTTCTACGAGGCCCTCTACGACCGCCACCTCACCGTCGACTTCGCCCACCCCGAGGCCGACCTCTCCCGGTACCCGCTGGTCGTGGTGCCCGCCCTGTACCTGATGACGGAGGCGGCCGGCGACAATCTCAGGGAGTACGTCGCGAACGGCGGCACCCTGGTGGTGTCGTACTTCTCCGGCATCGTCGACGAGCACGACGCCGTCCACGAGGGCGCCTACCCCGGCGTGCTCCGCGACGTACTGGGCCTGACGGTCGAGGAGTTCTCGCCGCTGCTCCAGGGCGGGAGCGTGCGCCTCACCGGCCCCGACGGCAGCGAGCTCGCCGGCGACGTGTGGACGGAGTTCGTGGTGCCGCGCGGCGCCGAGACCGTCTGGAGCTACGCCGACGGCCTCACCGCCGGCCGGCCCGCCGTCACCCGGCACCGGCTCGGCGAGGGCACCGCCTGGTACGTCTCCACCCGCCTCGGCCAGGACGGCCTGGACGCGCTGCTCGGCCGGGCCGCCGAAGACGCGGCGATCGCCCCGCGCGCCGAGCTGCCGCACGATGTGGAGGTCGTGCGCCGCTCGGGCGAGACGGGCAGCTACCTCTTCGCGATCAACCACACCGCGACCGACGTCAAGGTGCCGCTGGAGACTTCCGGCACCGAACTGCTGACGGGCGAACGCGCCGCCGGCCGCCTCGCGGTCCCGGCGGGAGCCGTACGGGTCGTGCGACTCGACGGCTGAGCCGACTCCCCCTTCGCCCGTGGAGCCGCGAGCCGCGGGCGGAGGGGGTCCCTCATCGCACGAGGGAAACCCCATCCATCACGTCGAAGGGACGACGGACGACGATGTTCCATCCCAGACGCACGCTCAGAACCCTGTTGCTGCCGCTCGCCGCGGGGCTCGCCCTCACCGTCCTGCCCGCGCATGCCGCGCAGGCCGCGACCACCCTCACCAACGGCGGCTTCGAGACCGACGGCGCCGGCACCGCGACCCCGTCCGGCTGGTCGACGTACTCGGCGGCCGGGCAGAACTCCGCCTCCTTCACCGAGTCCGGTGGTCACGCGGGCGGTTACCGCCTCTCGCACTACTCGGCCTCCGCCTACAAGGTCGAGACGTACCAGTACCTGTCCGGGCTCACCAACGGCACCTACAAGCTCACCGCCTGGGTGCGCTCCGGCGGCGGCCAGAACTCCGCGTACATAGCGCTGAAGAACTGCGGCAGCGCCGAGCAGCGCACCGCGATTCCGGTCTCGTCGAGCGGCTGGATCCGCATCGTCACCTCCATCGCGGTGACGAACAACCAGTGCACCGTCAGCGTCAACTCCGACGCCAACGCCGGGAACTGGATCAACGTCGACGACCTGACCTTCGCGTCGGGCTCCACCGGCCTGACCGTCAAGGGCTCGGACGTGTCGTCGCTCATCAAGAGCGAGGCCCTCGGCGGCGTCTACAAGAACAGTTCCGGTACCACCCAGGACGCGCTCGCCGTCCTGAAGAACGCCGGGCAGAACTACGCGCGCGTCAAGGTCTGGGTGAACCCCGCCGACGGCTACAACAACAAGGCGCGGGTCCTGGCGGCGGCCAAGCGCATCAAGGCGCAGGGCACGAAGCTCCTGGTGGATTTCCACTACTCGGACATCTGGGCCGACCCGGGGGCGCAGACCGTGCCCGCCGCGTGGGCCGGGCACTCCTACAGCCAGCTGAAGACGGACGTCTACAACCACACCTACGACGTCCTCAACGCCCTCAAGGCGCAGGGCACCACCGCGGACATGGTGCAGGTCGGCAACGAGATCAACGGCGGCATGCTGTGGTCCACGGGTTCCACCGACAACTGGTCGCAGCTCGCCGGACTGCTCAACTCCGGCTACGACGCGGTCAAGGCGGTCAACTCCGGTACGACCGTGGCGTTGCACCTCGCCAAGGGCGGTGACCTGGCCGGCACCCGCTGGTGGTTCGACAACGCCGTCTCCAACGGGGTGAAGTTCGACGTCATCGGCCTGTCGTACTACGGGTACTGGCACGGCACGCTCGCCGACTTCCAGACCACCCTGGACGACGCCGCCTCCCGCTACGCCAAGCCGGTCTTCGTGGCCGAGACCGCGTACCCGTTCCGGCTGGACAGCGAGGACTCGCACGAGAACATCATCGACCTCTCCAGTGAGCTGGTGTCCGGCTACCCGGCCTCCGTCGCCGGCCAGACCCGGTGGATGAACGACGTGGCGAGCATCGTGGAGGCCGTCCCGAACGGCCGCGGACTCGGCGTCTTCTACTGGGAGTCCACCTGGACCGCCGTCACCGGCAACGGCTGGGACCCGACCGACGCCTCCTCCGGCAACGGCTGGGAGAACCAGGCCCTGTTCGGCTACGACGACAAGGCCCTGTCCTCCATGTCGTGGTTCAGCCACCGCTGATCCGCTGATCCGTCCTTCTCTCCCGAAGCGGGGGCCCGGCCGCACCGCGCGGCCGGGCCCCCGTCCGTCTTCCGGCCGTTCATCCGAACGCCCTTGCGGGGCAAGGATGTTCGATCCCGGCCAAGGCTCGCGGAGTGCGGGACACGGCGGCCCCGGCTGCGGAACAGTGGGACGACGCGGTACCGGGGGAGCCCCGACCGCAGGGACGGAGGGGACCACGATGCTGAGGACTCCCGTGAGTGAGAGGCGACTGGAAATCCTGCAGTGGCTGAAGGAGCCAAGCCGGCACTTCCCGCCACAGCGCCACGGCGACCTCGTCGAGGACGGTGTCACGGCGGACCTCGTCGCGGCCAAGCTGGGCGTGCGCCGGCAGGTGGCCGGCACCCACCTCAGCCTGCTCGCCGGCATCGGCCTGCTGCGCGCCAAGCGGATCAGACGCCGCACCTACTACCGGCGCGACGAGATGCGCATCGCCGAAGTGGCGCGGATGTTCGAGAAGGGGTGGTGAAGGACTTCGGGAAGGGGCGATAGGGGACGGAGGGCCCACCCTCCGGAAAGGCCAGGCAAAGACCCCGGCCACGACCTGTCGACGCCCTGCCCGCCTGCGAGGATGGCCGCCTCCTCAAGGAAGGCGGCCCATATGGACCGTCGGACGCCTCTCGTCCCCCTCAGGTACATCACACTCCCCGGGCACGGCCCCGAAGACGTCGTCGCCGACCCCAGAGGGCGGGTACTGACCGGGGTGGCGGACGGGCGGATCCTGCGTATCGACGGTCTGGACGACCCGCCCGCGGCCCGGGTCGAGCACATCGCCGAGATCGGCGGCCGGCCGCTCGGCCTCGAACTCCTCCCGGACGGCGACCTGTTGGTCTGCTGCGCCGAGGGCGCGCTGCTGCGCCTCGACCCCGACGGCGGTACCGGAAACGTCCGTGTCCTGACCGAGTCGGTGGCGGGGGAGCGGCTGCGCTTCTGCAGCAACGTCGTCGCGCTGCCCGACGGCACCGTCTACTTCACCGTGTCCAGCCAGGTCCACCCCCTGCGCGACTGGATGGGCGACCTCGTCGAACACACCGGTACCGGACGCCTGTTGCGCCTGGAACCCGGCGCCCGGGAGGCCGAAGTCGTGCTGGAGGGGCTCCAGTTCGCCAACGGCCTGGCGCGCGGCGCCGACGACTCCTTCCTGATCGTCGCGGAGACTGGTGCCCGCCGCCTCACCCGCTACCAGCTCACCGGCCCCCGGGCCGGCCGGGCCGAGCCGCTCGTCGAGCAGCTGCCGGGGTTCCCGGACAACCTGTGGCGCGGCGCGCCCGACGGCCCGGTCTGGGTGGCGCTGGCCGGCCCGCGCGTCCCCCCGCTCGACCTCCTGCACCGCGCCGGCCCCGCCGTACGCCGCCGCGCCGCCCGCCTCGCCGTGAACGCGCCGTACCGTCCGTCGGGCACGACGGGGGTGCTGGCGGTCGACGACGACGGCCGGATCGTCCACCACCTCACCCACCGCCGCTCCGGGTTCCGCATGGTCACCAGCGTCTGCGAGACCGGCGGCCGACTGGTCCTGGGCAGCCTCTGGGAGCGCGGCATCGCGGTCTGCGAGGCGCCCGTGACCAAGTGAGACGGCGTTACGCTGGTGCCCGGTCGTGATCACTTCGATGAGGCGGGACGGTCCCGGCCCGGGCAGGAGACGTACGACATGACAGCTCCGGAGGCCGAGAGCCTCCGCACCGGCGCGGCACGCAGGGCCACCGGGACGGGTCAGCTCCCGGTGGTCGCCGTCGTGGCCGTCGGTGGCGGGCTCGGTGCCGCCGCCCGCTACGCGGCCTCCCTCCGGTGGCCCACGCAGACCGGCGGGTTCCCTTGGACGACCTTCTGGGTGAACGTGGTCGGCTGCGCGGTGATCGGCGTCTTCCTGGTGGTGATCACCGAGGCGGTCACCGCCCACCGGCTCGTGCGGCCGTTCTTCGGCACCGGTGTGCTGGGCGGATTCACCACCTTCTCGACGTACGCCGTCGACATCCGCAAGCTGTTCGACGAGGGCCGTCCCGGCACGGCCCTGGCCTACCTCGCCGCGACCCTGTTCGCGGCGCTCCTCGCGGTCCGGCTGGCGGCCACGGCCACCCGCCGCGTTCTTCTGTGGAGGCGGCGATGACGAGACCGACCGGCACTGCCCTGCGGCTGACCGTCTTCGTCGGCGAGAGCGACACCTGGCACCGCAAGCCCCTCTACACGGAGATCGTGCACCGCGCCCGCGCCGCCGGTCTCGCGGGAGCCAGCGTCTTCCGCGGCATCGAGGGCTTCGGCGCCTCCTCGCTGATCCACACCTCCCGGCTGCTGTCGCTCAGCGAGGACCTGCCGGTCGCGATCGTCGTCGTGGACACCGAGGAGCGGGTGCGGGCCTTCCTGCCCGAGCTCGACGAGCTGGTCACCGAGGGCATGGTGACCCTCGATCCCTGCGAGGTCATCCGGTACGTCGGCCGAGGCGGGGAGCGGGCGGAGCACCGGGTCGAGCAACAGGACGATACGGACACGAAGGGTAAGAAGT
This sequence comes from Streptomyces sp. NPDC058295, assembly GCF_042880655.1. Lineage (NCBI taxonomy): Bacteria > Bacillati > Actinomycetota > Actinomycetes > Kitasatosporales > Streptomycetaceae > Streptomyces > Streptomyces sp. NPDC058295. The sequence continues at coordinate 33,967 of NZ_JBHVYO010000007.1, read as the reverse complement.
CGTTGTGAACTGGCTGGTGGTCGTCGCCGGCGGCATGATCGGCGCCCCGCTCCGCTATCTGACCGACCGCGCGGTACAGGCCCGGCGCGACTCGCTCTTCCCCTGGGGCACCTTCGTCGTCAACATCGGCGGCTGCCTGATCCTCGGCGCCCTGACCGGCGCCGCCACGGTCGGTCCCGACCTGCGGTTGTTCCTGGGGACGGGTTTCTGCGGAGCGCTGACGACGTACTCGACGTTCTCGTACGAGACACTGCGGCTGACCGAGACCGGCGCCGGCCTCTACGCCGCCGTCAACGCCGTCGCGAGTGTGACGGCGGGTCTCGGGGCCGCGTTCGCCGGGGTCGCGATAGGCCGGTGGGCGTGGTCGTAGGCGGTCCGGCCGGCTCCGCGCCTGGTAGGACTGTGTACGCACCGGAGCGTATACAACGCTGTCGACCGATTCGTCTCCTCAGAACTGGATTCCATGAGCGCCATCTCCGTCGGCCAAGCCGTCGTCCTCGGAGCCGTCGAGGGAGTGACCGAGTTCCTCCCCGTCTCCTCCACCGGCCATCTGAAGATCACCGAGGGCCTGATGGGCATCAAGGTCGACGACGACGCCGTCGTCGGGTTCTCGGCCGTCATCCAGGTCGGGGCGATCGCCGCCGTGCTCGTGTACTTCCGCAAGGACATCGTGCGGATCGTCACGGCCTGGTTCCGCGGGCTGCGCAGCCGTGAGGAGCGTCACCACCACGACTACAAGTTCGCCTGGTGGGTGATCTACGCGACGATCCCGATCGTCGTCGTGGGGCTCGCCGCCAAGCCCTTCATCGAGGGCCCGCTGGCCTCGCTGTGGGTGGTCGCGGGTTCGCTGATCGTCGGCAGCGGCGTGATGTGGGCGGCCGACCAGATGGGCCGCCACAAGCGCGGCGAGGACGACACCTCGTTCAAGGACGCGATGCTGGTCGGCAGCTCCCAGATCCTCGCGCTGCTCTTCCCCGGCTTCTCCCGCTCCGGCGCCACCATGTCCACCGCGCTCATGCTCGACCTGGACCGGGTGGCCGCCACCCGGCTGTCGTTCTTCCTCGGCATCCCCGCCCTGACCGGCGCCGGCATCTACGAGCTGAAGGACGCCCTGGGCACGGGCGCCGGCGCGGCGCCCCTGGCCGTCGGCACGGCGGTGTCCTTCGTGGTCGCCTACGCCTCCATCGCCTGGCTGCTGAAGTTCGTCGCCAAGCACTCCTTCAACGCGTTCGTCATCTACCGGCTCGTCGTCGGCGTGGCCCTGTTCGGACTGCTGGCCGCCGGGGTCCTCGACAGCTGACCGGGCCCCGGCGGCCGGTCGCGTGCCGGTGGGGGAATCCCCTCGCGATCCCCTCAGGGGGCGGGAAGATGCCTTTCAGGCTCTCCGCCCCCTGAATTTTTTGTTTCACGGCCCGTCTTGACAGCGGCGGCAGCACACCCGGAGTATCACTCCCGTGAACCTGTCAGACAGCCAGACAGGTGGAGCGGGGCCGCGACGCATCAGCGCGATGGAAGCGGTCCTCACCCACCTCCGCGGCGCCATCGAACGCGGCCGCTACGCCATCGGTGACAAGCTCCCTTCCGAGGCGGAGCTCTGCCGCACCCTCGAGGTGTCCCGGCCCGTCCTGCGGGAAGCCCTGCGCGCCCTGCAGACGATGGGCCTGACCGTCGCCAAGACGGGCAAAGGCACCTTTGTGATCGCGAACACCGTGGAGGACCCCACCTTCGGCGACTACGCGGCCAGCGACCTGCTCGAGGTGCGCCGGCACGTCGAGGTCCCGGTCGCCGGGTACGCGGCGCTGCGCCGCACCCCGGAGAACCTGGACCACCTGGCGCATCTCCTCGACCGCATGGAGCGGGAGACGGACACCACCGCGTGGGTCGCGATGGACACCCTCTTCCACCTGGCCGTCGCCGAGGCCGCCCAGAACCCGGTGTTCCGCCGGGTCATCGAGGAGATCCGGGACGCACTGGCGCGTCAGTCGGCCTTCCTCAACGAGCTGGGCGGACGGCGCGAGCAGTCCAACCGCGAGCACCGGGCGATCGTCGAGGCGCTGATCGACGGTTCCGAGCCCGACGCGGTGGAGGCCATGAGCCACCACCTCGACCGCGTCGAGACGACCCTCACCGACATCGTGCGCGCCCCGCGCACGGACCCTCCCCTGGAAGGCGGACCCGCGGCGTGAGCGACCAGCACCTCAAAGACGAGACGCGCCCCTCGACCCGTCACGTCGACGCCGGAGACGAGGGCTACAGCAAGTCGCTGAAGTCCCGACACGTCAACATGATCGCCATCGGGGGCGCCATCGGCACCGGTCTCTTCCTCGGCGCCGGCGGGCGGCTCGCCGACGCCGGCCCGTCCCTCTTCATCGCCTACGCGGTCTGCGGAGTCTTCGCCTTCCTCGTGGTACGCGCCCTCGGTGAACTCGTGCTGTACCGGCCCTCCTCCGGCGCCTTCGTGTCCTACGCCCGCGAGTTCATGGGCGAGAAGGGCGCGTACACGGCCGGCTGGATGTACTTCCTGAACTGGGCCACCACCGGCATCGCCGACATCACCGCGGTGGCCACCTACACCCACTACTGGGGGATGTTCTCCGACATACCCCAGTGGGTGATCGCGCTCATCGCCCTGGCCGTGGTCCTCACCGTGAACCTGATCTCGGTGAAGATCTTCGGCGAACTGGAGTTCTGGTTCGCCATCGTCAAGGTCAGCGCACTGGTGATCTTCATGTGTATCGGCATCTTCCTGCTGGTCACGCAGCACCCGGTGGACGGCGCCACCCCCGGCCCGTCCCTCATCACCGACAACGGCGGACTGTTCCCCAGCGGTCTGCTGCCCATGCTGCTGATCATCCAGGGCGTCGTCTTCGCCTACGCCTCCGTCGAGCTGGTCGGCGTCGCCGCCGGTGAGACCGAGAACCCCGAGAAGATCATGCCGAAGGCGATCAACTCGATCATGTGGCGGGTGGGTCTGTTCTACGTCGGCTCGGTGGTCCTGCTGTCGATGCTGCTGCCCTGGAACAAGTACACGTCCGGCGAGAGCCCCTTCGTGACGGTCCTCTCCAACATCGGCATTCCCGCGGCGGGCGGCGTGATGAACCTCGTCGTCCTCACCGCTGCCATGTCCTCGCTCAACTCCGGCCTGTACTCCACCGGCCGCATCCTGCGCTCCATGGCGATGTCCGGCTCCGCGCCGAAGTTCACCGGCGTGATGAGCCGCAGCCAGGTCCCGTACGGCGGCATCCTGCTCACCAGCGGTATCTGTGTGCTGGGCGTCGGCCTCAACTTCGTGGTCCCGGCGGACGCCTTCGAGATCGTGCTGAACTTCGCGGCGATCGGCATCCTCTCCACCTGGGGCATGATCATGATCTGTCACCTGCTCTTCTGGCAGAAGACCCAGAAGGGCGAACTGACCCGGCCCGACTACCGGCTGCCGGGCTCCCCCTGGACCGAACTCGTGACGCTGTTCTTCCTCGCCTCGGTCCTGGTCCTCATGTACGCCGACGGCGGCGCCGGACGCACCACCGTGCTGTGCCTGCCGCTGATCGCCGCTGCGCTGGTCGCCGGGTGGTACGCCATCCGCCGCAACCTCGCGCGCACCTCAGCCAAGGCCGGCGCGTGACCCCGACGCCGGCCGCCGACCACCCACCAGTGATGCAGGCAGTGATGTACAGCAGTTCCCTCGCCGACGCCCCCGCGATCCGCGAACCCCTCCACGCCCCCGTCGCCCACCTCGTCCGCGGCGGGGTGACCGAGGGCATCCACTACGGCTCCGTCGTCGTCCTCGGCGCGGGCGGCGAGATCGAGCTCCAGCTCGGCGACATCGAGGCCGCCTTCTACCCACGCTCGGCGCTCAAGCCAGTCCAGGCCGTCGCCATGGTCCGGGCCGGGCTGCCGCTCGACGGCGAGCTGCTCTCGCTCGCCGCCGCCAGCCACTCCGGCGAGGAACGCCACCTCGCCGGGACCCGGCGGATCCTCGAACTGGCGGGCGTCGCGGAGGACGACCTGCGCAACGTCACCGACCTGCCGTACGACCCGGCGGTCCGCGACGGCTGGATACGGGAGGGCCGCGCGCCCTCCCGACTGGCCCAGAACTGCTCCGGCAAGCACGCGGCCATGCTGTACACCTGCAGGCTCAACGGCTGGTCCCTGGACGACTACCTCGACCCGAGGCACCCGCTCCAGCATGCGATCGCCGAGATCGTCGAGGACCTCACCGGACAGCGGATCGCACGGGTCACCGTCGACGGCTGCGGCGCCCCCCTGTTCTCGGTCTCCCTGCACGGCCTCGCCCGGGCCGCCGCCCGCGTCACCGCCTCCGCGCCCGGCACGCCCGAGGCGCGGGTGGCCGACGCGATGCGCGAGCACGCCGAGATGGCGTCCGGCTCCGGCCGGGACGTGGCCGCGCTGATGCGGGCCGTCCCCGGCCTGCTGGCGAAGGACGGCTTCGAGGGTGTCGAGGTCGCCGCGCTCCCGGACGGCCGAGCCGTCGCCGTCAAGATCTCCGACGGCGCCAACCGTGCCCGTGTCCCGGTCACCGCGGCCGCCCTCGTCCGCGCCGGTGTGGACCCCGCCCTGCTCACCGGGTTCGCGGGCGAACCCCTCCTCGGCGGCGGCGAACCGGTCGGCTGCGTCCGCCCGGTCCGCGCGCTGGACCCGGTCACCGTGCGCGCCTGCGCCTGACGGTCTCCGGTGACCACCGGGTGTGCGCGGTGGTCACCGGCGTACTCCCGGATCGCCGCGCGCGGTCCCCGTACCGCGATCAGGCCCGCGATCAGGCCCGCGATCAGGCCCGCGCCCGGCCCTCGAACCGCCGGTCCGGTCACCACCGGACCGGCGCCCGACCGGCTCGGGCGGTCGTCACCCCGTACCGCCCGAGCCGGCATCACCCCACCCGCGCCGCCCGCCGCTCATCCGCACCCTCACCCTCGGAAAGAGGCCGCACCCTCATGACCGCCGCCGTCACCCGCAGCGAACACGACCTGCTCGGAGACCGGGACGTCCCGGCCGACGCGTACTGGGGCGTCCACACCCTGCGCGCCACGGAGAACTTCCCCATCACCGGGACGCCGATCTCCGCCTACCCGCACCTCATCGACGCCCTCGCCGCCGTCAAGGAGGCCGCCGCCCTCGCCAACGAGGAGCTCGGCCTGCTCGCGCCGGACAAGACGGCCGCCATCGTCGCCGCCTGCCGTGAGATCCGCGCGGGGAAGCTGCACGAGCAGTTCGTCGTCGACGTCATCCAGGGCGGCGCGGGCACCTCGACCAACATGAACGCCAACGAGGTCGTCGCCAACCGGGCGCTGGAGCTGCTGGGGCACCAGAAGGGGCAGTACCGGTACCTGCATCCCAACGAGGACGTCAACCTCGGGCAGTCGACCAATGACGTCTACCCGACCGCCGTCAAGATAGCGACGGTCTTCGCGGTACGTGGACTGCTCAAGGCGATGTCCGTACTCCAGGACGCCTTCGCCCGTAAGGCCGTCGAGTTCCGTGACGTGCTCAAGATGGGCCGTACACAGTTGCAGGACGCGGTACCGATGACGCTCGGTCAAGAGTTCTCCGCCTATGCCGTCATGATTGACGAGGACCGTAACCGTCTTGACGAGGCAGTCCAGTTGATCCATGAGATCAACCTGGGTGCCACGGCCATCGGGACCGGACTCAACGCCCCCGCCGGATACGCCGAGGCCGCCCGCCGCCACCTCGCCGAGATCACCGGGCTGCCGCTGATTACGGCGGCCAACCTGGTCGAAGCCACCCAGGACTGCGGCGCGTTCGTCCAGATGTCCGGCGTGCTCAAGCGCGTCGCGGTCAAACTCTCCAAGAGCTGCAACGATCTGCGGCTGCTGTCCTCCGGGCCGCGCGCCGGCCTCGGCGAGATCAACCTGCCGCCCGTGCAGGCCGGTTCGTCCATCATGCCGGGCAAGGTCAACCCGGTGATCCCCGAGGTCGTCAACCAGGTCGCCTTCGAGGTGATCGGCAACGACGTCACCATCACCATGGCCGCCGAGGCCGGACAGCTCCAGCTCAACGCCTTCGAGCCGATCATCCTGCACTCCCTGTCGGAGTCGATCACCCACCTGCGCGCCGCCTGCCTCACCCTCGCCGAGCGCTGTGTGGACGGCATCACCGCCAACACCGAGGTGCTGCGCGCGACCGTCGAGAACTCCATCGGCCTGGTCACCGCCCTCAACCCGCACATCGGGTACACGGCGGCCACCGACATCGCCAAGGAGGCCCTCGTCACCGGCCGCGGCGTCGCCGAACTCGTCCTGGAGAAGGGCCTGCTGCCCGCCGAGCGGCTCGCCGAACTGCTGCGCCCCGAGGTCCTGGCGGGCAGCGGAGCCCCCCTCGTCTGACCCCCCTCGTCCGACCGCCCTCGTCCGACACCCGTCGCCCGCGACGACGCGCCGGGGCCGGCACGGAGGCACAATGGTGATCATGACAACGACGCCGTCCCGTGCCTTCCAGCCGGTCCTGGACCGCATCGCCGAGGAGATGGAACGCACCCCCGGCCGGGGCCGTCCCGCCGACTACATCCCGGCGCTCGCGGCCTGCGACCCGCGCCGCTTCGGCATGGCCGTCGCGGAGCCGGACGGCACGGTGTACGGCGTGGGGGACTGGCGGGAGCCGTTCTCCACGCAGTCCCTCACCAAGGTCTTCACCCTCGCCCTGGACCTGGCCCGCGAGGGCGACGAACTCTGGGAGCACGTGGGCCGCGAACCCTCGGGCAACCCCTTCAACTCCCTGATCCAGCTGGAATACGAGAACGGCATCCCGCGCAATCCCTTCATCAACGCGGGCGCGCTGGTCGTCACCGATCGGCTGCAGACCCGTACGGGGGACGCGGCGGGCGAACTCCTCGGCTTCCTGCGCGCGGAGAGCGGCAACCCCACGCTCGGTTTCGACGAGGGAGTGGCCGCCTCCGAGGCCGCGCACGGCGACCGCAACGCCGCCCTGGCCCACTTCATGGCCTCCTACGGCAACATCGACAACCCGGTACCGGTCCTCCTCGACCAGTACTTCCGGCAGTGCTCCCTCACCGCCTCCTGCGCCGACCTCGCCCTGGCCACCGGCTTCCTGGCCCGGCACGGCGTCCGCGCCGACGGCACCCGGCTGCTCACCGGCAGCCAGGCCAAGCAGGTCAACGCGGTGATGCTGACCTGCGGTACCTACGACGCGGCCGGCGACTTCGCCTACCGGGTCGGCCTGCCCGGCAAGAGCGGCGTGGGCGGCGGCATCATCGCCGTCGTACCGGGCCGCTGCACGCTGTGCGTGTGGAGCCCGGGTCTGGACGAACGGGGCAACTCGGTGGCCGGAGTGGCCGCCCTGGACCGGTTCACGACTCTGACCGGGGTGTCGGTGTTCTGAGCCCGCGGTTCGGACAGAGGACAGCGGGACGGTCCCGGCCCGCGGCGCTCATCGCCACGGCGCCCGACTCACACGTCGGTCACGCGCAGGCCGCCGCCAGGCAGGCGCGATGTCGCTCTGCGGTCACCCGGGCCGGACACCATGACAGCGTGCTGACCAAGGCTTTTCCCATCGATCTCCGGCGTTGTCAGGTTCTGGGCCTGGCCGGAACTGCCTGTCTCGCGCTCGGCGGCGAGACGGCCGGCGCGCTGCCCGCCCGGGAGCTCCTGGCCCCGTCCTCGGTGCACGCCGTGCTCGGCCTGGTTGGCGTGTACTTCGGGCTGGTGCTGCTGACCGCGGCCTGGATCCTGCTCGGCACACTGGTGCGCGGCGCGGATCCGCCGGCCCCCCGCGCCCTCGTCCTGGTCCTCGCCGTCTGGGCGGCGCCGCTGCTGATCGCGCCGCCGCTGTTCAGCCGGGACGTGTACAGCTACCTGGCGCAGGGCGCCATGGTGGACGCGCACCTCGACGTGTACGCGCACGGTCCGGCCCGGCTCGGCGGTCCGCTCGCCGACGAGGTCGCCCCGCTGTGGCGGAACACCGGAGCCCCGTACGGCCCGGTCTTCCTCGCCGTCGCCGCCGCCCTGTCCGGACTGACCCGGGGCGCCCTGTCCGCCGGCCTTCTCGGCATGCGGTGCGTCGCGATCGCGGGGGTGGCGCTGATGACGGCCGCCCTGCCCCGCCTCGCCCGGCACAGCGGAGCGGACCCGGCCGCCGCGCTCTGGCTCGGCGCGCTGAATCCGCTGGTCCTGCTGCATCTGGTGGCCGGCGCCCACAACGACGCGATCATGCTGGGTCTGCTCGGTGTCGGGCTGGTGGCCGCGCTCGGCCGGCGCCCGGTGCTCGGGGCCGTCCTGGTCACCCTGGCCGCGCTGGTCAAGGCGCCCGCCGCCCTGGGCCTCGTCGCCGTCGTGGTCCTGTCCCTGCGCGCGGGCCGGCCCCCGGTCCGGACCCTGCTGAGCACGGCGGCCGCGACGGCCGTCACCACGGTGGCGGCGACCGCCGTCGCGGGCACCGGCTACGGCTGGATAGCCGCCCTGGACACACCCGTCTCCGCGCACAACTGGGCGCTCACCAGCCTGCTGGGCCGGGCCACCCGTGCTCTCCTGGACGGCCTGGGCAGCGACCTCGCGCCCTGGGCGGTACCCGTCTGGCACGCCCTGGGCCTCGCGGTCACCGCCGTCGCCCTCGTCGTCATCTGGTGGCGGCTGCGTCGGCGCCCGGTGTACGCGCTCGGCCTGAGTCTCGCCACGGTGGCCGCGTTCGGCCCGGCCCTCCGCCCCTGGTACGCGCTGTGGGGTCTGTTCCTCATCGCCGCGGCGGCCCCGGACACCCTGATACGCCACCGGACGGCGGCCGTGGCGGGCGTCCTCGCCCTCGCCGTCCTGCCCGACGGGGACCCCGCCGACTCGGGCCGCCTGATCCTGGCCGTCTGCGGCGGCGCGCTCGCCGTGGTCGTCCTGTGGCAGGCCCACCTCGCGGCACAGGCGCCGACCGCCCTGGGTCGTACGGCGTGAGACCTCGTGAGATCCGCGGGGTGAGACCGCCCCGCACCGACCGCGGCCGCCTTCTGCTGCTCCTCGCGCTCGCCGCCGTCGTCACCGTCTTCACTGCGACGGTTCCGCTGCTGCGCGACTGGTTCGACCTGCGTGTCTACTACGGCACCGTCAACAGCTGGATCCACGAAGGCGGCCGGGTCTACGACTACCGGGTACCGGGCACGCCGTACGGCTTCACCTACCCCCCGTTCGCGGCCGTCGTCATGCTGCCGATGGCGCTGGTCGGGCTGCGCACCGCGATCGTGACCGCCCTGCTGCTCAACCTGGCGGCGCTGGCGTTCGCGGTGCGGGTGTGCGTCGGACCCCGGTGGCGGCGGTACGGCTGGTACGGAGCCGGCCTCGCCGCCTGCGCGCTCGCGCTCTTCGAACCGCTGCGCGACACCCTCAGCTTCGGCCAGGTCAACCTGCTGCTGCTGGCCCTGGTGCTGGCCGACGCCGGGCTGCTCGCGTCCGGGCGGACCCGCTGGGCCGGCGTCGGCATCGGCCTGGCGGCGGCCGTCAAGCTCACGCCCGCGCTCTTCATCGGCCTGCTGCTGGTCGCCCGCCGGTGGCGGGCCGCCGCGGTGGCCACGACCGTGGCGGCGGCCGCCACCGCGCTCGCGGCCCTGGTCGCCCCGGACGCCTCGCGCTTCTACTGGACGCGGGCTTTGTGGGACACGACCCGGGTGGGCCGGCTCGACTACGTCTCCAACCAGTCGCTCCAGGGCGTCCTGGCACGGCTGGGCGTGGAGAGCCGGGTGGTCTGGGCGGTGCTGGTGCTGGCTGCGCTGGGCTGGTGGGTGTGGCGGGCCCGGCGGGCGGTCGCCGCCGGGGACTGGCAGGCGGCCTTCGCCCTGACCGGCCTCACCGCCTGTCTGGTCAGCCCGGTGACGTGGGTGCACCACCTGGTGTGGCTGCTGCCGTCCTTCGCGGTGCTGATCCGCGCGGGGCGCCCACGCGTCGCGGGCGCCCTGTACGCGGTGCTGTGCACCAGCGTGGTGTGGCTGTGGTTCGACGACGCGTCCGGCGTCGACGGCTTCCTCGGCAGCAACACCTACACCTGGATCACGCTCGGCCTGCTGGTGTGGCTGCCCGCCGGTCAGCTTCCCGAAGAGCGCCGGCCGGCGAGCCGCAGCCCGAGTGCCACGGCCGCCCCGCCCAGCGCGGCGGCGCCCGCGATCAGCGCCGCCTCCGGCCAGCCGGGAGCGTGGCCGGCGTCGACAGCGGCGGCGACGGCGACCGGGGTCGTGCCGGGCACCGGCGTGGAATCGGGCGTGGGCTCCGGCGTGGACGCCGGCTTCGGCCCGGGGCCGGGAAACGGCCACGGACGGACCCGCAGCGCGTCCAGCGAGCCCACCGGATCGACCCGCCCGGCGGCCGCGAACCCCCAGTCCAGCAACGCGCGCGCCTCCTCGTAGACCTCGAACCCGCCGCCCGCCTGAGGGTTCATCACCGTCACGACGAGGGTGCGTCCGCCCTGACGGGCGGCGGCGACCAGGGTGTTGCCGGCGTTGCTGGTGTAGCCGTTCTTGATCCCGATCAGCCCCGGGTACGGCTCGACCCCGTCCGCCCCGGTCAGCAGCCGGTTGGTGTTGGCGATCTCGTACGACCAGCCTTCGTCCCCGGGGAAGCTCGCCTCCGCGGTGCCGCAGTACCGGGCGAAGTCCGCGTTGCGCAGTCCCGCCCGCCCGAACACCGCCAGGTCGTACGCGGACGACACCTGGCCCGGGGTGTCGTATCCGTCGGGCGACAGCACCTGGGTGTCCAGGGCGCCCAGGGAGCGCGCCTTGGCCTGCATCCGGGTGGCCGTGGCGTGCCAGCCGCCGCTGAGGGCCGCCAGTACGTGCACGGCGTCGTTTCCGGAGTTGAGGAACACTCCGCGCCACAGGTCGGCCACCCGGTACGTGTGCCCCTCGGTGACTCCGACGAGGCTGCTGCCGGGCCCGACGCCGCTGAGTTCCTCCTCGCTCACCCGGTGCCGGATCTCGCCGGGCAGGACCGGCAGCACCGTGAGGGCGAACAGGGTCTTGAGGGTGCTGGCCGGGGGCAGTTTGCGGTGCGCGTTCGACGCGGCGAGCACCTCACCCGTCCGCGCGTCGGAGACCAGCCAGGACAGCGCCGAGACGTCCGGGACCTCGGGGGCGCCACGGTGGGGTCTGACCTGCGTCCCGGAGCGGTAGAGCACGGACGGCCGGGGCACGGTCACCCGTGGGCCACCTGGTCCACCGGGCCCACCGGGCGTTCCGGGTCCACCGGGCGATCCGGGTCCACCGGGCGTTCCGGGGTCCGCGCCGGCCGGGGCGGCCACGGCGGGGCCGAGGGCGAGGACGCCCGCCACACAGAACGCGCACGCCGTCGCAACGGCCCGGGAAGAGAATCCGATCGTCATACGAACAACGTAGGAATGAACCCGGCGTTCCCCGCGCTTCCCGTGCCGGACACGGGGGCGCGTGCACCCGGATGCCGCACGCTGCGCCCTATGCGGCGGGCAGGGTCGGCTGGATGCGGCGCAGAAAGGCCGTGTTGTCAGGCGTCTCGCGCATCCGCTCCAGGAGCGTCTCCAGGTTCGCCTGGCCGTCCCGGGTCTGCAGGGCCCGGCGCAGACCGCGTACGGCGGTCAACTCGCCGGGGGAGTAGAGGAGTTCCTCGCGCCGGGTGCCGGAGCCGTCGATGTCGACGGCCGGGAAGACCCGGCGGGAGGCCGGTTCGCGGTCGAGGCGGAGCTCCATGTTGCCGGTGCTCTTCAGTTCCTCGAAGTAGAAGTCGTCGGCGCGGGAGCCCGTTTCGACCAGGGCGGTGGCGAGGACGGTGAGCGAGCCGCCCTCCTCGGCCGCCCGGGCGGCGCCGAAGAACCGCTTGGGGCCGATCAGCGCGGTCGCGTCCACACCACCGCTGAGGGTGCGGCCCCCGGCGGCGGCCGCGTTGTTGTGGGCCCGGCACAGCCGGGTGAGCGAGTCGAGGAGGATCACGACGTCCTCGCCCGCCTCGACGAGCCGCTTGGCCCGCTCGATGACGAGTTCGGCCAGCGCGATGTGCTGCTTGGGCGCCCGGTCGAACGTCGAGGCGTACACCTCGCCGCGCACGGAGCGCCGCATGTCGGTGACCTCCTCGGGCCGCTCGTCGAGCAGGACGACCATCAGCCGTGCCCCGGGGTGGTTACCGGCGACGGCGGCGGCGATCTGCTGGATCAGTACGGTCTTGCCCGTCTTCGGCGGGGCGACGATCAGTCCGCGCTGGCCCTTGCCGATCGGCGCGAGGAGATCCGTGACGCGTCCGGCGAGGCCGGCCGCGGGATGTTCCAGGCGGAGCCGCTCGTGCGGGTGGACGGGTGTGAGATCGCGGAAGTTCCGGCGGGCGCGCAGCTCCTCGGGCGTACGGCCGTTGACACGGGCGACCTCGGTGAGGGCGCGCTGGGTACCGCGCACCCCTTCGACGAGGTCGCCCCTGCGCAGGCCGTGACGGCGGATCAGCGCGGCCGGGACCTGGAGGTCGGCGGGTGTGGGCAGGCAGTCCGCGGGGCGCAATTGCCCCTTCCCGCCGGCGTCGATGTCGAGGACACCGGCGGCGACCCGGACCGGGGGCTGCTGCCGTACAGGGGGGTGTTCGAGAGTGGTGGTCATGGTGGTCGGTCCTTTCGAGGACGGAAGGCATGAGGCATGCGGAGAGGGGGGAGCAGCCGCGAAGGGAGGGCGCACGGCGCGCCTCGGGCGGCGGGAACAACACCTCGGCCACGGCGGAACCGAACCGTCGGTGAGGTGGTGCGGGAAAGCCGCTGTACCGGTCGGAAACGACGGGTGATGCGGCGAACTGAAGGGAACTGGCACCGGCGCCCACAAAGGGGGCGTACACAAGTGCTACCGGCACTGTAGCACGCCGGTCGGTCCCGATGGCGTCAACGCCCCCACGGCGACGGTTGTTCCCCATAGCGCGGCCACCCAACGGAGGGTGGCGCGGAGGTGCTGTGTCGCCTGTGCCGAGCCGTGCCGTCCGTCGCGGCCGCATACCAGCTTCGTCGCCTTCGTCGCCTTCGTCGCCTTCGTCGCCTTCGTCGTCGCGGAGCAGCGCGCCGCGTCGCCGATGTTCAACTTCGAGCTCCTGAGGATCCCGTCGTTCGCGTCCGCCGCCGTGGGTGCGCCGGCCGGCGTGTTCGGCTTCATCGGCACCGCCTACTGCGTCTCCGATCCGCCTCGGCGCCGCCATGCACCTCAGCGCGCTGCGGGCCGGCATGCCGTTCGTGATCCTCCAGCTCGTCCCGCTGCTCCTGGCGCCCGTGCTGAGCCGGATGCTCACCCGGGTAGAACCCCGCCGGCTGCTGATGGGCGGCCTGCTGCCGATGGCCGCCGGGCAGTTCTGGATCGCGGCCCTGCCCATCACGACCACCTCGCTCGCCGCGTTCATCGGCCCGGTGCTGCTGCTCGGCATCGGCTTCATCTGCGTGGTCTCCTCACTGACCTCAGCCGCCGTGAACGCCGGCAGCGACAGCGCCCGCGCGGCGGCCGAGGCCGCCCTCGGTCACGGGATGGCGGCCGGCGTGGTGATCTGCGGCCGCGCGTCGCTGCTGGGCGCGCTGGTCACGCTGTTCCTGGTGCGGAGGAGCACCGCGCAGGCGACGGTCGGCGCCCAGGTGCAGACGGCGACCGTCCAGGCACCGGCCCTCGGCCGCACCAGCGGTCCGGGAGGGGGAGCCGGACCGACGGCGCACCCAGGAGAGGCCGGGCGAAGGTCCCGGCCTCTTCCGGGTTCTCCCACAGATGTCCCCAGAGGGTAACGATCCGTAACGGTAGGGGACTTGACCGCCATTTCTGCATTATCTTCACGTCATGTCCACGCCGCCTCAGCCCCCGCAGCAGCCGGAGCAGTCGTCCGAGGCGCCGGCCCAGCCGAGCGCGTACCCCTATCCGCATCCGCAGTCGCCGGCCCCCGGCGGGCCGTTGGGTTTCCCGCCGGCGGCGCCCGCGACCCAAGTCGGCCAGCCGAGCGTCTATGCCCAGCCGACCCTGGTCGGGCAGCCCGCGCCGCCCCAGCCGGTCAACCCGTACCTCCAGCAGGGTCCGTACCCCGTGGTCGGCCCGCCGCCCGGAAGCGGTGGCGGTGGCGGTGGCGCGGGGAAGGCCGTCCTGTGGGGCGCCGTCGGAGCGGTGCTGGCGTCCGCCGCCTGGGCGGCCGGCGTCTTCCTGATCGGCGCCGAAGATGATCCGGACCTGCGCGGTTACTCGGCGCCGTCGAACCTGTGCAACTCCACGGACTACTCGTCCTTCAAGGAGGAGTACCCGGACAACGACACCTCCCCGACGCACAACAGCCTCAAGGACGACGCCCTCGACGAGGGCCTGTGCAGCATCAGCCTGAAGAAGTCCACGTCCAGCTACGCGGACGCCTACCTGTACTCCCAGCTGGACCTGCACAAGAAGACCGACCCGGGACCGGAGTTCACGGCGGCGTGGAAGAACTATGCGGACAGCCACACGGGTTACGACGTGGAGGCCGTCACGGGCATAGGCGACGAGGCCTATCTCGTCAGCGACGACACCACGTCCGGGTCGACGAGCGGATCCCTCTACGCCACGCTCGCCGTGCGGGACGGCTGGGTGACGTACACGATGAGTTACAGCGCCTACTACTCCTCGTACGACGACGACAAGGACCCGCCGACGCTCGAAGAGGTCACCGGCTACCTGAAGACGGACACGAGGACGACCTTGGCGGACCTCGGGGGCTGAGGCCCGCCCGGGTCAAGGCGCCGCGGGGCAGGAAGGTGACCCTGGCCGTCGACGGGACGCCGACGGCCCTCGCGCCGGGCGCGACCTACACGGGAGCCCTCACTCTCACGGTGGCCCGACGTCAGGAGGCGGAGGCCGACCGGGCCTCCGCCTCCTTCAGGATCTGGTCGAACTGCGCTCCCATCGCCGCCGCGAGAGCCTGGGCGCCCGACAACGGGCGGACCATGACCGTGAGTTCGTCGATGAGCCCCTCCTCGTTCAGGTGGATGAAGTCGCAGCCGGTCAGCTCCCGCCCGCCCACCCGGGCCCGGAACACCAGCGCGTGGTCCCGCCCGTCGCCCCCGTCGAGCTCGCGCTCGTAGCGGAAGTCCTCGAAGACCCGCGTCACCCCGCGCAGGATCGACGCGGTGATCGCCTTGCCCGGGTACGGCTTGAACACGACCGGACTGGTGAACACCACGTCCTCGGCCAGCAGCGCTTCGACGGCATCGAGATCGCCGGCCTCGACCGCCTCGCGGAACGCGCGCATCGGATCACCTCATCGCGTAAGTAATAAATTTGTTGAGTAGGTGTCGATGACAATAATCGCCTCCTGCTACCGTGTCCATATGTCCCTCAAGTACGCCGTCCTGGCCGCCCTCCTGGAAGGCGAGGCCTCGGGCTACGAACTGTCGAAGGTCTTCGACGTCTCCCTCGCGAACTTCTGGCCCTCGACCCCGCAGCAGCTCTACCGCGAACTGGAGCGCCTCGCGCAGGACGGCCTGATCGAGGCACGGGTGGTGCAGCAGGAACGCCGGCCGAACAAAAGGATGTTCACCCTCACCGAGGCCGGCCGCGCGGACCTGGACGCCTTCGCCGCCACCCCGCCGCGCCGGCCCACCGTCATCCGCGACGAACTCCTCATCAGGATCCAGGCGATGGACGGCGTGGACCCCGAGGTGACCCGCGCCCTGGTCGAGGAGCGCAGGACCTGGTCCCGCGCCAAGCTCGACCGCTATCTGCGGGTGCGCGACCGCCTCCTCGACGGACGCACCGAGGACGCGTACCTGACCGAGGCCGACCGGATCGGCCCCTATCTGACGTTGACGGCCGGCATCGCCTTCGAGGAGACGAACCTGGCCTGGTGCGAACGCGCCCTGCTGCTCCTGAAGCGGCGGACGGCCGTAGGCTGACGCGGATGTTCAGTCCCGAAGGTCCCACCCTGCGCGAACTCGCCGTCCAGGCCATGTCGTCCGTCGAGCACGGCTACGACCTCCTCGCGCCGAAGTTCGACCACACGCCCTTCCGCACCCCGGACGCCGTCCTGGACGCGGTCGCCTCGGCCCTGAAGGACTCCGGCCCGTACGAGGACGGCCTCGACCTGTGCTGTGGCACGGGCGCGGGGGCCGAGGTCCTGGCGACGGTGTGCCGGGGGAGTGTGACGGGCGTCGACTTCAGCGCCGGCATGCTGGCGCAGGCGCGCGAGCGGGTCCGTCCGGCGGGCCCGCGGGTGTCCTGGGTGCGCGCGGACGCCCGCGCCCTGCCGTTCACCTCGGCCTTCGACCTCGTCGTCAGCTTCGGCGCGTTCGGGCACTTCCTGCCCCGCGAGCTGCCGGGCCTGTTCGCCCGGGTGCGGACCGCGCTGCGGCCGGGCGGATGCTTCGCGTTCCCGGTCCTGGCCCCGCCGAGGCGGTCCTCACCGGCGTACTGGATGCTCCTCGGCTTCGACGCCGTGATGCGGGTCCGTAACGCCCTGTGGCGGCCGCCGTTCGTGATGTACTACCGCGCCTTCCGGCTCGGTGACGTGCGGCGCGAACTGGAGCGCGCCGGGTTCCGGGTGGACCTCCGCGCCCTGCCCGAGTTCGGGACGAGGAGCGACGGAAGCCCACGGGTGCGCATGGTCGAGGCGCGCCGGACGGACCGCTGAGACGGTGCGCGGAGCCGGTCCGGACGGGATCAGCCGGCCGCGGGCAGTGTGAACGCGTAGACCAGTGCCTCCCGCCGGGTGTCCACCACCAGGTCGGTGATCTCCAGGGGGCGCGCGTACTGGTCGTGCACGCGCCGGGTGACCCGCATCGACGGGTCGTCGTCGAGATGCGTGATGCAGTCGCGGTGGTGCAGGGTCAGGCCGGCCCGGCGCATCCAGTCGTAGGCCCGCCGCAGCTCCGGGGAGGCGTTCGAGTCGGCGCGGTCGCGGTAGCGGGCCAGCTCCTCCACCTCGGCCAGGGCGACCGCGGAGAAGGACGTGACGGCCGTACGCAGACCGCGTCCGTCGGCGCGGGCGGACTCGTAGCGGTGCACCAGCGTCGGCCGGTGCGGGGCGAGTCCGAGCGCCTCGGCGTGCGCGGGCGGGGGCGTCTCCCAGCTGACGGCGGCGCGGGCCACCGCCGACGCGTCGTCCGCGGGCCGGGCGCCCAGGGGAAAGGCGAGGAACGACGGGGTGCCGAGCGACCCGGCCGGCAGGGCGGCGTGACTGCCCCGCCGGTCGGTCTCGACCAGCCCGTCGCTCCGCAGGACCTCCAGGGCCTGCCGTACGGTCTGCCGGCTGACGCCGAAGTGTCCGGCCAACCGCCGCTCGGCCGGCAGTCGTTCGCCGGGAGCGATGGTGCCCTCGCGCAGCTCGCCGAGCAGCTCCGTGGCGATCCGCCGGTACAGCGGTCCTTCGTCGGGGTGCGGGTGGACATGAGGGGTGGTGGGGGTGGTGCTGCGGGCCATGCCGCGCGCCTCCTGTGGGTGACGTGCCGTGGTCGTGCGGACTCGGTGCGCCACCAGATCTAGCATTGGTCTAAACCAGCAGGGAAGGGTGTGCCGCCCGATCGGCCGAAACCGGACCGCCCCGCGCCGCCCGTACGCCCGCGCCGCGCCGCCGCTCAGAGCGCGCTGTACAGGGCGTCCACCAACGCCGTCTTCCGCGGGTCGTCGGCGATGTGCGGCCCCATGCGGTTCATCACGTACCCCAGCGACACCCCCGCCTCCGGGTCGGCGAGCCCGCACGAGCCGCCGAAGCCGTCGTGTCCGAAAGCGCGCGGGTTGGGTCCGTACGATCCGTTCGGACCGCTGAGCCACAGCCCGAGCCCGATCTCCGTCTCGTGCGCGAACCCCGCCCCCAGCACCAGGTCCCGGCAGGCGCCCTGTCCCTCGCGCACCCGCTCGGCCGCCTCGGGGGAGAGGACCCGACGCCCGCCGTACGTGCCCCGGCCGGCGAAGATCCCGTAGAGCGCGGCCACCGCCCGCGCGGTGCCGTGGCCGTTCGCCGCCGGGATCTCCGCGGCCCGCCAGCGCGGCGAGTTGGCCTCGCTCGCGCCCGCCACCGGATTGGTCAGGGCGGCGACGGCCGCCGGTGCCAACTGGCTGAGGATCGCGGCCTGTTCGCTGGACGAGGCGACCGGCGGATGCACCAGCTCGGCCGCCCGCCCGGCCTCCTTCTCCGGCAGCCCGATCGTGAAATCGACGCCCAGCGGACCGGTTACCTCCCGCTCCAGGAAGGCCCCCGGCAGCAGCCCCGACACCCGCCGCACCACCTCCCCGACCAGGAAGCCGTAGGTGAGCGCGTGATAGCCGGACCGGGTGCCCGGCTCCCACCAGGGCTCCGTGGCCGCGAGGCGGGCGGTGGTGAGCTCCCAGTCGTAGAGCTGCTCCAGGGAGTGCGGCTCGCGCAGCCCGGCCAGGCCCGCCCGGTGGGACAGCAACTGCCGGACCAGGACGCGCTCCTTGCCCGCCGCGCCGAACTCCGGCCAGTACGCGGCCACCGGAGCGTCGAGGTCGAGCAGCCCCCGGTCGGCGAGGATGTGCGCGCACAGCGCCGTCGGCCCCTTCGACGTGGACCACACGTTGACCACGGTGTCCCGCTCCCACGCGCGCGTGCCCGCCGCGTCGGCCCGGCCGCCCCACAGATCGGCCACCGGTACGCCGTCGACCGTGACGCTCACCGCGGCGCCCAGCTCGCCCCGGTCCCGGAAGTTCTCCTCGAAGGCCGCGCGCACCGCCGCGAACCGTGGATCGCAGTGGCCGTGGATCTGTGGCACGTGCTCGGACATGGAGCCTCCGTGGTTCCGCCGGAACCCCGGACCGCTACGGTGCGGCCCGGGCACCCCGAACATACCGACTGGTCGGACTGGAGGGAAGTGTGCCGAACGGGTCCTGGATCACAGGAGAAAGGCCGGCCCTGTCGGCTCCTGGTGGCCCTCCGTCGTGTGCCAGTAGTCCCGTGACTCGACCACCAGCCCGGCCTCGTCGAACCGGACGAAGACACAGCCGGCCAGCGTGCCGGCCGCCCCGTCCTCCTCGGCCAGCACCCGGAACTCCGCCACCGCGACCCGGTCCGCGCCCACGAGCGGAGGCGAGAACCGCACGTCGGTCACCCGCTCCGCCGTGAACGACCAGCGCAGATAGGCCTCCAGCTCGGCCCGCCCCCGGTGCGGTTCCCGGAACGGCATCGACAGGTGGACGCAGGTCTCGGCGTACAGCTCCAGCAGCGCCGCCACGTCGTGCGAGGCCCAGGCCCGCTCCCACACCGCTGTGAACCGCTCGGCGGCGGCACGCGTGTCCACGCGCCGGCCCTCAGACGTACGACCGCAGCCAGCGCAGCTTGGCCGCCTCCTGGTAAGGGCCGCCGCCCTCGTGGTCGTTGAAGTCGTACACCTCGATCTCCTTGTCCTCGTGCGCCCACGCGTTGAAGGCCGCGAACACGGTCGACGGCGGGCAGGTCTGGTCCTCCAGGGCCGCCGAGAACAGCGCGGGAGCCGAACCCCGGGACGCGAAGTGCACCCCGTCGAAGTACGCCAGGGTGCCCAGGACGTCCTGCGAGCGGCCGCGGTGCGTCTTGAGGAACAGGCCTATCTCGCGGTACGGGTGACGGTCCGTCAGCACCGCAGCGCGCGGGAAGTCGCACAGGAACGGCACGTCCGGGGCGATGCCCGCGAGATCCGGCACCAGGCCGCCCACGGCGATCGTGATGCCGCCGCCCTGGCTCCCGCCGGTCGCCACGGTCCGTGCCGCGTCGGTCAGCGGGTGGGAGCGGGCCGCCTCGACCGCGCGCACCGCGTCCGTGAACACCCGGCGGTAGTAGTAGTTCTCCGGGGCGTCGATGCCCCGCGTCATGAAACCGGGGTACGAGGGCGCACCGCCCACCGGATCCGCGGTGCCGCCGCCCCCGCCCCAGGCGCTGCCCTGGCCGCGGGTGTCCATGATGAAGTGCGCGCGGCCCGTCGACGCCCACAGCAGATGCTCGTGCGGCAGCCCGCGTCCCCCGCCGTAGCCGACGAACTCCACGACCAGGGGCAGCGGTTCCTCCGCCTGGGCGGGCAGCGTCAGCCAGCCCTTGACGGGATGCCCGCCGAAGCCGGCGAAGGTCACGTCGTACACCCGCACCGTGGTCAGACCCGTGTCGACCGGCTCGAAGCGGGCGTCCAGGTCGTGCGCACGGGCCTCCTGGAGGGTCTTGGACCAGAACGCGTCGAAGTCCTCGGGCTCGGTGGACGCGCTGCGGTAGGTACGGAGCTCCTCGTCGGTCAGGTCGAACAGGGGCATGAAGGACCGCCTTTTGTTAAGTGCCCATACGAATGATCACACCGTACGTGGGCACCGGGAGGCCTCGCCAGACTTTGGTCAGGAGCTTCAGGCGGGCCTGCGGCGGGTCCACCGGGGTTCCGTGCGGGCCCACTCCCGCTCCCACTCGCCCAGCCGGTGCCGCATCGCCACCCGGCGGGTCACGGCGTGCCCGAGCAGCACCACGACGGCCGTACCCCCGGCCGCGCACGCACCCATGGTGAGGGTGTGCTGCCACACCATGGTGTCGTTCGGCGGCGGTGCGACGTTGCGGCCCCGCGTGTCGAACCAGACGTCCACCATCTCGCCCGCGCGCGTGCCCGCCGGAACCCGGGCGGTGGCCGTCCGCGCGGGCTCGCCCGGCGGGGTCCACCGCACGGCCACCGTGGACATCTGCTGTCTTACGCCCTCCACCGTGGGCAGGGCCTCGGGAGGGTGACCGACGACCTCGGCCCGGACCCGGTGGCGTTCGGCCCGCAGTCGGTCCGCGACCGCCTGGGCGTCGGCATGGCCCCACTGGCCGGCGAGCGCCCCGGCCAGCGGCACGGCGACCAGCAGCAGCACGGCGAAGAACAGCGCCGTCCACGCCTCCACCACGTCGGACCGCCGTCGCAGCGGGTTGTCCCGCAGACGTCGGCCGCGCACCCGGTCTCGCATGTCGACCTCCTCGCCGTCACGCGTACGAGTGCCCACATGAGCGTCATACCCCGTTCGGAGTACATCGTTTCACGCATCGTTCACGTCGGCCCCTCGGCAGCCGGGGACGCCGGGGACGGGCGGGGAGGGAGCGGCCCGGTGCGGCGGCCCGGCGGGTCAGCCGAAGCGTTCGATCCGGATGCGGTCGACCGGCTGCCCCGCCCGGACCAGCAGCCGCGAGGCGTGCTCGGCGAACGCGTTGGAGCCGCACACGTACGCCTCCCAGCCGCCCGCCGGCTCCTCGGCGAGCAGCGGGGCGAGGTGACGTGCCGCGAGCCGCCCCACGGGCACACCCCGCGGCGCGCTCCGCGTGAACACGGGCGTCGTCTCGGCGCCGTACTCCCGCGCGTAGATCAGCTCTTCGGGACCGCGCGCGGACACCAGCAGCCGCAGCGGTACGCCGAGGCCGCGCGCCCGGTGGTGGCGGACCATCGACATCAGCGGGACGACCCCGGAGCCGGCCCCGATCAGCAGCGCGGGCCGGTCGCCCGGCCAGGCGAAGAAGCCGCTGAGCGGACCCCGCACCTGGACCTCGTCACCCGGCTGTGCCCTGCTGTGGAACCAGCCCGAGACCTCGCCGCCGTCCACGTGGTCCAGGGTCAGCTCCACGTGCCCGCCGTCGTCGGGCGCCGAGGCGATCGAATAGTGCCGTTGGGCGGTGTAGCCGTCGTCCGCGGTCAGCCGCAGCATCAGGTGCTGGCCGGGCAGGTGCCCCGCCCAGGCCGGCACCGCGAACCGGAAGGTGGCCGCGTGCGGGGTCTCGCGGCGGATCTCGGTGAGCGTCGCCGTCTGCCACAGGGCGGCGGCCCGGTTGCTCACGGCGATCCGGCCCGGCACCGCGAACCGGGTCGGGGGAGTGAAGGTCTCAGTCACCGGCGTACCTCTGCTCCTCCCACGGGTTGCCCCGCGCGTGGTAGCCGTTCTGCTCCCAGAAGCCCGGCTCGTCGTGGTCGAGGAGCCGCAGGCCCGCGATCCACTTGGCGCTCTTCCAGAAGTACAGGTGCGGCACCAGCAGCCGCGCCGGACCGCCGTGCTCGGCCGCGAGCGGCTTCCCGTCGTACTCCCAGGCGATCCACGCCCGGCCGCCGGTCAGGTCGGACAGGGGCAGGTTGGTGGAGTAGCCGGTGTGCGAGTACGCGACCGCGTGCGTCGCGGACGCGTCGGGCCGGACGGCCGCGAGGAACGCGTCCAGGGACACGCCCCCGAACCGCACCCCGAACTTGGACCAGCTGGTCACACAGTGGATGTCACCCTCGTACGCGGACTCCGGCAGCGCGTGCGCCTCGTCCCAGTCCCAGGTGCGGGGCGCCGCCACCAGCCCGTCGACGCGGAAGGTCCAGTCCGCGGGCGCGAGGTCGGGCGTGACCTCGGCGGACAGCACGGGCCAGTCGTCGCCCGCGTCGTACTGGCCGGGGGGCAGTCCCGGACGGTGGACACGGGGACGGCCGGTGAAGCCTCGGGTGACGTTCATGGGGTTCCAGCGGGCGGACGGCGGATGTTCACGCAGTCCACCGTACGTGCATGTCAGCCGTGCTCCGCAACCGGTCCGCCCGCCGATCATTAAGCCCGTATGAACAGTCCCGCGAGGGGGGAATAGCCACCGGGCCCCGGCTCTTGCAGGTGTCGTTCCGGATCCAGCGGTCCAGCGGTCCGGTGCCAGCGAAGGAGAGTGGGAGCAATGCCGAAGGCGTACGTCTTCACCCGGTACGGCGGCCCGGAGACCGAGGCCCTCGTCGACCTGGACCGCCCCCGGCCCGGGCCCGGCGAGGTGCTCGTCGCCGTGCGCGCGGCGGGTGTGAACCCCGTCGACTGGAAACAGCGCACGGGATACCGGCGCCCCGGCGAGAGCGGCGAGCGCGCGTTCCCCTCGGTCCTGGGCAACGAGGTGGCCGGCGTGGTCGAGGAGACCGGCGAGGGCGTCAACGGGTTCGCGCCCGGCGACGAGGTGTTCGGCACCGCGGTCGCGGGCGGCTACGCCGAGTACGCGCTGCTGGCCGCCGGCATCACCGCGCACAAGCCCGCCGGGCTGTCGTTCGCCGACGCCGCGACCCTTCCCGTGGCCGCGGCGACCGCCTACGACGGTGTGCACCAGCTCGACCTGCCGGCCGGAGCGACCCTGTTGGTCACCGGCGCGGGCGGCGGAGTCGGGGTCGCCGTCGCGCAGATCGCCCGCACCCGCGGACTGCGTGTCCTGGGCGTCGCGAGCGAGGGCAAGAAGGACCTCCTCGAGTCGCTGGGCGCCGTGCACGTGCCGTCCGGCCCGGACTGGGCGGCAGCGGTGCGTCCGACCGCGCCGGACGGCGTCGACGGCGTCTACGACCTCGTCGGCGGCGAGGTGCTGCACGAGGCGGCCGGCCTGGTGCGGGACCGCACCCGGCTGATCACCGCCGGAGCCCCGGCCGAGGAGGTCGAGCGGCTGGGCGGCGCCCGGGTGGCCCGCGCCCGCGACGCGGCCGTGCTGCGGGCGGTGGCGGACCTGGTCGTGCGCGGCGAACTGGACCCGCATGTCACCCTCACGTTCCCGCTGGAGCGGGCCGGCGAGGCACTGCGCGAGGTCGAGAGCGGCCACGCCCGGGGCAAGGTCGTCCTGGAGATCGGAGCGGACGCATGAGCGCCGTCGAGCCCCCGCACGTCCTCGACAACCCCGCCCTCGCCTCCCTGACCGGTCCGCACGCCCACTTCGCCGAGCGCCGGGGCCGGGTGCTGCGCTACCCCGTCGACGTGTCGCCCTGGCTGGCGCTGCCGGACGAGCCGGACGCGGCCGACTGGGCGGATCTCGCGGCGCTCGCCGGTCCCGGCGCGGAGGTCCCGCTGCCGGGCTTCCGCGGTGAGCTCCCGGCCGGCTGGGAGCTCACCCTGCAGATCGAGGGCGTGCAGTTCGTCGACGACGGGCTGGCCGCCGCACCCGAACCCGAGGCCGTCCGGCTCGGTGCCGCCGACGTGCCCGAGATCCTCGACCTGATCGCCCGCACCCAGCCGGGGCCGTTCGAGGCCCGGACCATCGAACTCGGCACCTACCTGGGCATACGACGGGACGGCGCCCTGATCGCCCTGGCCGGCGAGCGCCTGCATCCGCCGGGCTGGACCGAGATCAGCGCGGTCTGCACCGACCCCGCCTTCCGGGGCGAGGGCCTGGCGACCCGGCTGATCCTGGCCGTCGCCCACGGCATCCGCGAACGGGGCGAGACGCCCTTCCTGCACACCAGCGCGGGCAACACGAACGCCATCCGCCTCTACGAGTCCCTGGGCTTCCGGCTGCGCCGCAGAACGGCGTTCCTGGCGGCACGGGTGCCGGAGCGGCTGGGGGAGGGGCGGGAGTCGGTCCCGGTGGCGTAGCGGGCCGGCCGGCCGGGGGTCACGGGGCCGCCGGGGGAGGCAGGTCGCTCCCGGCGGCGGGCCCGCGCCACGCGTTGTAGCGCACCAGGTACTCCGCGAACCGCTCCAGGTCCGCCTGCGGCCACTGCGCCAGCCGTTCCCGGAAGGCCGTACGGCGGCTCTCGGTGACCTGGGCGAGGATGCGGCGGCCGGTGTCGGTGAGGTGCAGGACCTGGACGCGGTGGTCCTCGGGGTCCTGGCGCCGCTCGATCAGGGCGGCGCGCTCCAGGGCGCCGACCTGGCGGCTGACCGTGGACTTGTCCAGGGCGTAGTGCGCGGCGAGGTCGGTGGCCCGGCAGCCGCCGCTGTCCTCGAGGTGGCCGAGGAGCGTGTAGGACACCAGCGACAGCTCGGGGTGCAGCCGGCCCGCCGAGGCACGGGCCCGCCGGGCGAAGCTCGTCATCTCGCGCTGGATGGTCTCCACGGCCTCGGGTGCTTCCACCGGTCCTCCCTCAGTAGCCTGGTTGCATAGTACAACTCAGGTGGCGAGGGCTCCCGTGCCAGGAACGCCGTCCGGTCTCTGGGGTAGGGTGGCCGTCCGGCTGCGGAGGTTCCCAGTCGCGCGTGACCGAGGAGGTGGGACCCATTACCGCAGTGTCAGGTCGGGTGCTCTCCTCCCGTGACAGCGTGGATCGCCGCCGGTAGGCGACCGTGAGAGCGCCCTTCGGCTTCCGAAAGGCTTCTCGGCTTCATGCCCCCTCGTTCTCCCGCGTCTTCGTCCTCTCCCGCTTCTCCCCTTCCGCGTTCCTCTCGCTCTTCTCGTTCTCCCGTTGGTTCCTCGCCTTCCTCGGCCTCCCCTTCGTCGTCCCGTGACGCTTTGGTCGCCGTTCTGCGGGGTGCCGGGTGTGTGTTCGCCGAGGACGAGGCGGAGTTGATCCTCACCGCCGCCCGCACGCCCGACGAGGCCGCGGCCATGGCGGCCCGCCGCGCGGCGGGCCTGCCGCTCGAACACGTCGTCGGCTGGGCCGAGTTCCACGGTCTGCGGATCACCGTCGAGCCGGGCGTCTTCGTGCCTCGCCGCCGCACCGAGTTCCTCGTCGACCAGGCCCTCGCCGCGGTGCCGCACGCCCGCGTCGTCGTCGACCTGTGCTGCGGCTCGGGCGCCGTCGGCGCCGCCCTCGCCGCCTCCCTCGGACAAGTCGAGCTGCACGCCGCGGACATCGACCCGGCGGCGGTGAGCTGCGCCCGGCGCAACCTCGCGGAGCACGGCGGACACGCGTACGTCGGCGACCTGTTCGCGGCGCTTCCCGGACAACTACGGGGCCGAATAGACATCTTGGCGGCGAACGTGCCCTACGTTCCCACCGGCGAGGTCCCCCTGCTGCCCGCGGAGGCCCGCGACCACGAGCCGCTCGCCGCCCTCGACGGCGGCGGTGACGGGCTGGACGTGCTGCGCCGGGTCGCCGCCGAGGCGCCGCGCTGGCTCGCCCCCGGCGGCTGTGTCCTCGTCGAGACCAGCGAGCGCCAGGCCCCGGCCGCCGTCGAGGCGTTCACCCGCGGCGGTCTGACGGTGCGTCTGACGGAGGACGAGGAGCTGTACGCCCACGTGGTCGTCGGCACCAGGGTCAGGTAGCGGCTCCGCTGCCCGTGGGGCCGGGGGAGCGGTCGTCCCCGCGGTTCCACGGGCCGTGCCCCGGGGAGTCGTCGTGCCGGTCGCCGGGGCCGCGTCCGCCGGGGCCGCGTTCGTCGAAGGTGCCGGACAGGACGCGGTCGGCGGTGTAGGTGTGACCGGAACGGGAGCCGACGACGCGGACGGTGTCGCCCTTCTTCAGCGCGTCGGCCCCGGAGCCGGAGGCACCGTCGGCGGACACGGTCGTGTCCGCGCCCACCGTCCACGTCCACGAGACGCCGTCCTCGCTCCTGACGGTGACCCGGTCGTCGGCCGCCTTCGTCACGGTGCCCCGCTGCCAGACGCGGACCACCCAGTCGCCGCTCTCGGGGTCCTTGACGGTCGCCTCACCGTGCGCGGCGTCCCCGCCCGTCCCGAACCACATGCCGCCGTGGCCGTGCCGTCCACCGGGCCCCTCGGAGAAGGACGCGGACGGGGCCGCCGACGGCGAGCCGCCTCCGGAGTCGCCCGAGGTCGCCGCGTATGCGACGGTGCCGCCGAGCGCCAGGACGGCGACGGTGGTGGCAGCGATCACCGCCCGGCCGCGGGCCGACCGGCGCCGCCACAGCGCGCGCAGGTCCGCACGGTCCCGTTCCGTGTGGACCGGTCCCGAGAGCAGTTCGACCTCTTGCGGCCCTTCGGGCCTGTCCGGCTCCTGCATCACGGCTCACTCTCCTCGGCCACGACGGCGGCACCACTGCCACGCCTCACTGTGATTGTCCGAGGTGTGCGGTAAGGAAGCGATAACAAAAGCCTGTGAATCGGACGGCGGCGCCGCTCACTCCCCGGCCCGCGCACGCGCCACCAGCAGCGCCACGTCGTCGTGGTTGTCGGGGCGGTGCAACGCGCTCAGCAGCAGGTCGCACACCTCCTCCAGCGGCCGCGCGGGATCGTCTAGCAGCGCCAGCAGCGCGTCCAGCCGTTCGTCGAGCGAGTGGGTGCGGGTCTCGACCAGGCCGTCGGTGTACAGCACGAGCTGGTCGCCGGGGGCGAAGTCGACGTCGGTCGTGGAGAACGGCACCCCGCCCACGCCCAGCGGCGCGCCGGTGGGCAGGTCGAGCAGCTCCGGCTGACGGTTCGGGCGGATGTGCACCGGCGGCAGATGGCCGGCGTTGGCGATCCGGCACCTCCCCAGCCGGGGGTCGTGGACGGCGTACACGCAGGTGGCGATGGAGTGGTCCAGGCCCTGGGTGATCCGGTCCAGGTGTTCCAGGAGGACCGCCGGGTCGAGGTCGAGGGAGGCCAGCGTGGTCGTCGCGGTGCGCAGCCGGCCCATCGTGGCGGCGGCGTCGATACCGCTGCCCATCACGTCACCGACGACGAGCGCCGTCTTGCCGTCCGGGAGCGGGATGACGTCGAACCAGTCGCCGCCGACCTCGGTGGTGGCGCCCGCGGGCTGGTAGCGGGACGCGACCTCGAGGCCGCCGGTGACGGGCGGATGGCTCGGCAGCAGGCTGCGCTGGAGGGTGAGCGCCGTGGTGCGGGCGCTCTGGTACCAGCGGGCGTTGTCGATCTGGACGGCCGCCCGGGCCGCCAGCTCGCGGGCGAGCAGCAGGTCGTCGTTGCCGAACGGCAGGGGGTTGCGGGTCCGTTTGAGGTCGAGGGCGCCCAGCACCTCGCCCCGCGCGATGAGCGGCACGGCCAGATAGGAGTGCACACCGGCCCGCGCCAGCAGGGCGGCCGCCTCGGGGGAGTGGGCGATGCGCCCCAGGTCCTCGTCCTTGACCTGGGCCACCATGACCGGCCGGCCCGAGCGTACGCACTCGGTGACGAGCCGGTCGGGCGCGTAGCGGGCCACCTGGCCGGGCTGGTCGGCGGCCCGCAGGGCGTCGGGCTCGTCGGCGCCGCACACCGCGAGGGCGCGGATCACGGCCGATTCGGCGGGCCCCAGGCTGGTGCGGCGGCCCGCCATCACCGCGTCGAGCAGATCCACCGCGGCCACGTCCGCCAGTTCCGGAACGGCCACGTCGGCCAGTTCGAAGGCGGTGCGTTCCAGGTCCAGGGTGGTGCCTATCCGCGCGGAGGCGTCCGCGATCAGTGCCAGCCGGCGGCGCGCCGCCTCGGCCTCGACGGCGGCCCGGTGCCGGTCGGTGACGTCGACGACCGAGACGGCCACGCCCAGCACGGTGCCGCGGGCGTCCTCCAGGCGGTACAGGGACAGGGACCAGGCGTGGTCCTCGTCAGGGTCGGCGGGGGTGCGGCCGACCGTGGACCGGTCGAGGAGCGGCTCCCCGGTCCGCAGCACCTGGCGCGCCGCGGCCTCCAGGGCCTCCGCGTCCAGCCGGGGCAGCACCTCGTGGATGGTCCGGCCCAGGTGATCGGCGGCCGGAACGCCGTTGATCCGCTCCAGCGCCGGGTTGACCGAGACGTACCGCAGGTCGGTGTCCAGGACGGCGAGGCCGTTGGGGGACTGCGCGACCATCCGCGTCGAGAGAGCCAGGTCCCGTTCCAGCCGGCGCACCGTCGTCCGGTCGGTGGCGAGACCCAGGGCGTAGACGTCGCCCCGGTCGTCCATGAGGCGCATGTTGCGGAACTCCACCAACCGGGTGGTGCCGTCCTTGCGCAGGATCGGGAACGCCCCCGCCCAGCTCTCGCCGGTGGCCATGACATCGGCGAACAGCTGCACGACCAGGTCGACGTGGCGTTCGTGGACCATCACATGGGCCGCGTACCGCCCCAGCGCCTCATGGGCCGAGTATCCGAACAACTCCTCGGCCTGGGGGCTCCACAGGGCGATGCGCCCCTGGGTGTCGAGCACCACAGAAGCCACGTTGAGCACGTCCAGCAGGCCGCTGGGCCCGGTCGGGGCACTGCCCTCAGCCGCGGACGATCCGGCTCCGTTCATGCCACGCACCGCCTCCGCTTATCGACGCGGCACGCCGTCCCCCGTGCCGACTCCCCTGTTCTACCGTGCTCAACCCTTTTCTCCCACGCCTTGGGCGCCCTTCTTCATGCTCCTCCAGTACGGCGTCGCGCGCCGTTCTCCTCAAGGCCCGCACCTGTCCATGGAATTGGTCTGTACATGACTATCCTGCCGGGCCAGACTGTCCGCCGAGCGCGCCCACCCCCCCCACTTGACGAGGAGTCCCATGCCCCTGCGTCCTGCCCGCCGCCGTCGCCCCCCGGCCGGCACCGCCCGCACCGCCGCCCTGGCGCTGGCCTTGGCGACGGTCGCCGTCCTCTCCGCGGCCCCGCCCGCCGCGGCCGCCGACACCTGGACCGAGGTCGGCTCCGACCGCGCCGACCCGCTGACCGAGAGCCAGGGCCTGGCGTCGGTCGAGATCCCGGCGGGCAGCGCCAACCGCTACACCGGCATCGGCACCATCCCCTTCTCCGTCTCCACCCGGGGCTGGAACCACGTCGGCGACCCCGACGCCTCCTACGACGGCTACTACGTCGAGCCGTACCAGAGCGACTCGAACAACGCGAAGATGTACCGCGTGCAGGCACCGGGCGGCGCCTGGTCCGAGTACGTCCACGCGCTCGGCTCGGGTGAGGCCCTGAACAACTCCTGGGCGGCGATCACCCCGAACAGCCAGTGGATGCTGTCCGGCGAGTGGGGCACCATGACCCGGTTCCTCGTCTTCCCGACCCCGGGCGCCAACCCCGCCACCTCGCCCTCCGCGAACCTGCCGCAGGTGTCGACCGTCCGCCTCGACCATGCGGTGCGCGATGTCCAGGGCTGCGACTTCACCGGCCCGACCACCCTGCTGTGCGCCTCGGACGACCCGGCGGGCACTCTCTTCGGCATCACCAAGCCCCTCCTCCAGATCGACCTGTCCGCCGAACCGAACGGCACCTCCGACGTCACCGGCCATGTCACCGCCCTGCGTCAGCTGCCGCTGCGCAGCTCCTGCTCGGGCACGTTCGAGGCAGAGGGCATCGACTACGACCGCCGTTCCGGCACCCTGCGGGTGATCGTCGTGTCTCCCGGGTTCTGTGTGCTGACCGACAGCAAGACGTACCGCTTCACCCGGAGCTGACCGGGGCCGGCCCGACCTCCGGCGCCCCTCCTGTCGCTGGTCCCACTCGGAAAGTGGTGCTTTTCTGGGGATGTGGCGCGGTGCGCGGGGAACCCGCACCTCCGCGTCACATCCCACGAGAGGAGCGATCACGATGGATCGCGAACGACCGCACGAGGAGTCCGTCTCCGTCGAGATCAGCGGGTGCAGCAAGGAGGACGCCCGGATCGTGTTCGACACGCTGAACGAGTGCTTCGAGTCGGATCGCGGCAGCGACGAGGCGCCGCAGCAGCTCCACGAGAGCCGCCCGATGGTGTGGCTCGGCACCTTCGAGGTGACCGAGGCGCGCGACTGCGCCCGGCCGGCCCGGCTCTCGTCCTCCGTCGAGGCCGACGCGCAGGGCAGTTACTGGGCGATCGAGCGGCTCCGCTCGACCCTGGACTCGGTCTTCGCGGTGCGCGACCTCTCCTCGGCCTCCGGGGACCAGGAGCGGGAGCTGCACGTTCTGCTGGAGAGCCGGTGAGGCGGCGACGCCGGTGAGCCGGTAGGCGGCGACGCCGGTGACCTGCGGCACATGATGCCGATCCCATTGTGCAACTAGTTGCATAAACCGTGCGCGGTCCTCTAGAACTGGAGGGAAGACACCGCGCACGGAGGGCTGTCATGAGCCGTTACCCGCATCTGCTGAGCCCGCTCGACCTGGGCTTCACCACGCTGCCCAACCGCGTCCTGATGGGCTCGATGCACGTCGGCCTCGAGGAGGCCGAGCGCGGCTTCGAGCGCATGGCCGCGTTCTACGCCGCCCGCGCCCGCGGGGGAGTGGGCCTCATCGTCACCGGCGGCATCGCCCCCAACGACGAGGGGCGGCCGTACGAGGGGGGCGCGAAGCTCACCACGGAGGCGGAGGCCGAGCAGCACCGGGCGATCACCGACGCCGTGCACCGCGAGGGCGGCCGCATCGCGATGCAGATCCTGCACTTCGGCCGGTACGCCTACCACCGGGACCTGGTCGCTCCCAGCCCGCTCCAGGCGCCGATCAGCCCCTTCCCGCCCCGCGAGCTGACCGACGCCGACGTCGAGCGCACGATCGAGGACTACGTCCGCGCCGCCCGCCTCGCCCGGCGGGCCGGTTACGACGGCGTCGAGATCATGGGCTCCGAGGGCTACCTCATCAACGAGTTCATCGCCGCCCCGACCAACCACCGCACCGACCGCTGGGGCGGCTCGTACGAGAACCGGATGCGTTTCCCCGTCGAGATCGTGCGGCGGGTGCGCGAGGCGGTCGGCGAGGACTTCATCGTGGTCTACCGGCTGTCCATGCTGGACCTGGTGCCCGGCGGCTCGACCCTGGACGAGGTCGTCACCCTCGCGAAGGCCGTCGAGTCGGCCGGCGCCACGATCATCAACACGGGCATCGGCTGGCACGAGGCGCGCATCCCCACCATCGCCACCTCCGTGCCGCGCGGCGCCTACACCTGGGTGACGAAGAAGCTCATGGGCGCGGTCTCCGTCCCCCTCGTCACCACCAACCGCATCAACACCCCCGAACTGGCCGAGGAACTGCTCGCCGACGGCTGCGCGGACATGGTGTCGATGGCCCGTCCGATGCTCGCCGACCCCGAGTTCGTGGCCAAGGCCGCGGCCGGCCGCTCCGAGGCCATCAACACCTGCATCGGCTGCAACCAGGCCTGCCTGGACCACACCTTCAGCGGAAAGATCACCTCCTGCCTGGTCAATCCGCGCGCCTGCCACGAGACCGAGCTGATCCTCGCCCCGACCCGGCTGCGCAAGCGGGTGGCGGTGGTGGGTGCCGGTCCGGCGGGCCTGGCCTGCGCGGTGAACGCCGCCGAACGCGGCCATGACGTCACCCTCTTCGACGCGGCGAGCGAGATCGGCGGCCAGCTCAACGTGGCCCGCAAGGTCCCCGGCAAGCAGGAGTTCGACGAGACGCTGCGTTACTTCCGCCACCAGCTCGACGGGCACGGCGTGGACGTACGGCTCGACACCCACGTCGCCGCCGGGGACCTGGCCGAGTACGACGAGGTCGTCGTCGCCACCGGCGTCAGCCCCCGCACCCCCGACATCCCCGGCGTCGACCACCCGAGCGTCGTCGGCTATCTCGACGTCCTGCGCGACGGCGCCCCCGTCGGCGACCGCGTCGCGATCCTCGGCGCGGGCGGCATCGGCTTCGACGTCGCCGAGTTCCTCACCGACGGCGGCGACAAGGCGAGCGAGGACCCGGCGGCCTACTTCCGGCAGTGGGGCGTCGACATGGACTACCAGGGCCCCGGCGGTCTCACCGCTCCCGAGCGCCCGGCCCCGCCGCGCACGGTCCACCTCCTCCAGCGCAAGACCGGCAAGGTCGGCGCGGGCCTCGGCAAGACCACCGGCTGGATCCACCGCACCGAGCTCAAGCACCGGGGCGTCACGATGGTTCCCGGCGTGCGCTACGACCGTATCGACGACGCCGGGCTGCACCTCACCGTCGGCGAGCGGAGCACGCTCCTGGAGGTCGACACCATCGTGCTGTGCACGGGTCAGGACCCGCGCCGGGACCTGTACGAGGCGCTTCTCGCCGACGGCGCGAAGGCGCACCTCATCGGGGGCGCCGACGTCGCCGCCGAACTGGACGCCAAGCGCGCGATTCAGCAGGGCACGGAACTGGCGGCGGCGCTGTAGGACCGGGCCGGCGCCTCCCTAGGATGACTGCATGTCACTCCCGCACGCGATCCTGACCGCCCTGCTCGAGAGGCCCTCGTCGGGGCTGGATCTGACCCGCCGGTTCGACCGGTCGATCGGCTACTTCTGGTCGGCCACGCACCAGCAGATCTATCGCGAGCTGGGAAAACTGGAGTCCGATGGGCACATCCGGGCCCTGCCGACCCAGGCGCCGGCCCGCGGGCAGAAGAAGGCCTATGAGGTGCTGCCCGCGGGACGGGCCGAACTCGCCCGGTGGACGGCGGCCGCCCAGGATCCGAAGCCGCACCGCGACGCCATGCTGCTGCGGTTGCGCGCCGCGGCGGTCGTCGGCACCGCGGGCATCGAGGCCGACCTGCGCCGCCATCTCGAGCTGCACCGGCGGCAGTTGGCCGAGTACGAGGAGATCGAGAAGCGCGACTTCCCGCCCGGCGACGACAGCGCGCAGGCCAGGCTCCAGCACCTGGTCCTGCGCGCGGGCATCGAGCTGGAGACCTTCTGGACCCAGTGGCTCACCCAGGCCGTCGAGGAGCTGCCCGTGGTGGGGGACGCGACCTAGTGGGGGACGGGGCCTAGAGCCGGTACGGCTTCGAGCGGCGGCGCAGGAACCAGGCCGCCGCGATGATGCCCGTCCCCACCAGCGCCCCGCCCACCCCCATGGCGACGGGGCCGAAGTCGCGGGCCGCGCCACCGAGGCCTCCCATGACGCCCCGCGAGGGCGTAGGTGTCACCGTGACCCGCGGGGAGGCCGTGGCCGGGGTCGAGACGATCACCGACTGGGTGCCCGCGGTGCTGCCGTTGGAGCACATGACGACCACGGTGTACGTGCCCGGGGAGACGCCGGACCAGGCGGCGGACTGGCCGGCGGCCGTCCCGGACAGGGCGACCTGGCGCCCCTGGGCGAAATTCGCCTGGGCGCTGCCGAGCAGCGCCGCCGTGCCCCAGCTGCCGTTGATCTGGGTGCAGGCGCTGGTCACGACCGACACCGTGGAGCCGGTCGTGCTCACGGAGATGCCCGAAGCGCGGGCCACGGCCGGCTGGGCGGTGAGGGCGAGCGGCAGAGCGGCGGCGGCTGCGACGGTCAGCCCTGAGTGGACGAGGAAACGGGAAGTGCGCATCGGATGTCCTCCGGCGGCGGCACGGTTGGCGGTACATCCCTTGCGCCGCCGAAGGTCGGGTACGCCCGTGCTGCCTCAGGGGAAGCCAACGCGCCCCGGTCCCGCCCCGCATGCGGACGGCCACCGCCCAGGTGACGGATTCCTTCGGACGGCCCATGCGGACCGCCTCCCGGCGCGGTGACCGACCCGAGGCCGAGGGGCCCGACGGTCCCTCGACCGATGCCCCTGCCGATGCCCCGGCCGCGGGGCGACCCGCGGTGCGAGTGTCGGCGCGATGCCACGGCCGGGCAGTGGCCCCGGCCGTGGCCGGACC